>NZ_BAAJLX010000004.1:0-300471 GCF_057543495.1 Colwellia sp. SU-HH01217
CCATTCAACGCAAACATGCTTAACTGAATGCTGTTGTTTCGAATAGGGGCTTTTTCTTTAGCAACAAAACTAGTGTTTTCATCCATTAACTTAATACATTTTCTTACCAATGATGCATATGTTGCAGACAATGGCTCAACTTTGATACTCACGTTATATGGCGCTTCTTTTCGCTTCATATCAACATGTAATGGTTGGCCCATTGTGATTTGATGAAATGCTAGTTGTGCGTGATCTATAGTTGGTGCAAATAAAAAGTGATTTCGTTTAATAGTATCTTGCTGCCAACTGTCTTTGTTAGCAGTCAGTGTCCCTGTTTTATATATAACGTCATCTATTTCTTTAGCCCAATAACGACTATTTTCATCAATATAAAGAGACTTGATTTGAAAGAATGGTAGGATTAATCCATCATCATCAGTAATTAGGCTTAACTCTCCTGAGTAAGTATTGTAAAAATCATCATCAGCACTAAAAGTCAATTGACAAGATGTGGCACTGGTAATTTCTGAAGCAGATTTCAGATATCGACCAAAGTGAAGCTTACCTGTGTTATCTCGTATGTCGAATTGAAACTTACTTTTAAGTTCAATAGATTCTGGAACAGTTGATTCTGCATTTACATTTGACGCTAATAAAAGGGAGAAGAGCAAAGTCCTTTTTTTCATGTGATTTCCATTCTAGTTATTTTGGATTTTTGAACTGCTCTAATAGCATTGGACACTTTGATAAAGGATAATAACCTAAACAGACGAACTTGCAACATACCGCTCGGTTGGTTATTATTCAGCTGTTATCAAACCATTGAATTAAGAGCTGTAAAATGAGTGATGCTGAGCAAACCCGTCAAAAGATTTTAGAAGTTTCTGCCGATGAAATTCATCAGCATGGCTTTAAAGCGACTAGCTTGTCTATTATTCTTAACCGATGTGGTATTTCTAAAGGTGCGCTGTATTATCACTTTACCAACAAAATAGAATTAGGTTATGCGGTATTTGAAGAAATATTTGTGCCCGCTTTTCTTGAAACATGGCAACCAGCGCTAGCGGCAGATGATCCTATTGATGGTTTGTGTGAATTCTTTACCTCTATGTGCGAAGAAATGACTTGTAGCGAAGTTGTTTGTGGTTGTCCATTGAATAATCTATGTGAAGAAATGGCGAATGTAGATGAAGGCTTTCGACTGCGTATTTTAGCGATGCAAGAAAAACTCAATCAATTAATTATTGATGCATTAACCGACTTTAAGCCCCAATTAAGAGATGACATTGCCTTTAGCCAAGTCGCCTATTTTATTGTTGCTACTTTTCACGGCTCTACCAGTTTAAGTAAAAGCTCACGAAACAAAGTGTTGTTTGAACAAGTAATCACTGAACTTTGTCTTTATTTACAAAACCTTAAAAAATAATTTGTATCGAAAAAGTTATTCCCACTCATTGATTCTCTGCGCTCATATTCCTATTTAGTATAAATTAAGCTAAAAAACATTTACAAACCAGTTACAAACCAACCGGTCGGTGTTATTATCGCTTTTAATTTAAACCGAGCGGTCGGTTTACAGTAAAAATACGACACAAATTTGTTTTTGCTTTCGTTTAGCAACAACCATTAACTTATTAAATTGGACAATACACCATGCTAAAGCTCATGCAACACTACCATTATATTTTGCTCATCATTATTACATTAGTTATCAATTCGGCACAGGCGAGCAGTCAAGAAATGTCTCCATACATCGTACTTGAAAATACAGGAAATCAACTTTTTGCTCGTATTTCATCAAGCCAATCTGAAATCAATAAATTTCCAGAATATATGAGAGTGATTATTGAAGAAGAGCTAATGCCTTCAATCGACTATAAATATGCCGCGTATAAAATTTTAGGCAAACATTTATCTAAAACCACTAAAGAACAACGCGCCGCCTTTGTTGAGTCAATCAGAAGTTATTTAATTAGAACCTACGCAACAGCACTCACTCAATATAAAAATCAACACGTTATTTTTGAACCACAAAAACCAACAAACGGTAAACGCATTGTCGCTATCAATACTAAAATTATTGACAATGATCGTCCTGACATTGATTTAGTATTTAAAATGCGTCAAAACAAAAAAACAAAACAATGGAAAGCCTTTGACATGGTAGTAGAAGGGATTTCACTTTTAAGCTCTAAACAAGCTGAAATAAGCAGTAGAATAACCAAACAGGGAATAGATCAAGTAACGATAGAGTTAGCATCTATCGCTAAATAGCATCTAGTAGTTTGTCCTTTCAGAAAAACGTAGCTGGATTACCTAAACAGTAATCCAGCGCTAGAATAACCTAACGAACTATTTTCACTCTATAGTTTTTGATTAACAAGGTTACCTCTGAAAACACAGAACCTGTACACTGCTAGTAAACTAAAAAGGATAACAACATTGAATGCTATTACCCCTTTAGACAATACGATCTTCGTTTTTTAAATGTTAACCATTAATTAAAAAATGCACGTAAATACTTGCGCCATAACCTAAAGCAATCGCCCAACTCCATTTAAGGTGACCAATAAACGAATACTTACCTTTAGTTTGTCCCATTAACGCAACGCCTGCTGCAGAGCCAACAGAAAGCAAACTCCCGCCTACTCCTGCAGTCATAGTGACTAAAAGCCATTGTTGAAGGTCCATTACCGGATGCATGCTAAGCACAGCGAAAACAACGGGAATATTATCAATAATTGCAGACAATACACCGACAGCAATATTGGCATACGTTGGGTTCCAATGAGTATATAAAGCTTCGGAAACTAAACTTAAATAGCCCATAAAACCAAGGCCACCCACACACATTACCACCCCATAAAAGAATAATAATGTATCCCATTCGGCACGTGCTATTTTATCAAAAATATCAAAAGGCACGATATTACCTAATCGCTTCAAAGCTTTCTCATCTTGGGTTATTTGAGCTTTAGTCCTTTTTTTGTTTAATGACCGAGGTAAACTTTTTCTTAAATAAAAACCTAAAAACTGTAAATATCCTAAGCCCATCATCATGCCTAATACGGGAGGCATATTGACAAGACTATGAGTAAGCACAGAGGTTGCTATCGTTAGAACAAACAAAAATATGATACGTTTAGCCCCACGTTTAATCACAAAATCATCATCGATGATTGGTGCCGATTTTTCATTAGAAATAAACAAACTCATAATTACCGCAGGCACTAAAAAATTAACGAATGATGGGATAAGTAAAACAAAAAATTGTTCAAATTTTACTAATCCTGCTTGCCATATCATTAAGGTAGTAATATCACCAAAAGGACTAAATACACCACCAGCATTAGAGGCTACAACAATATTAATACAGGCAATATTAATAAACTTTAAATCTTTAGGCGCCACTTTCAGTACAATCGCGCACATCAACATCGCGGTAGTTAAGTTATTGGCAAAGGATGAAATAGCAAAGGCTAAAAACCCCGTTACCCAAAACAAGCTACGTAAGCTTAGTCCCTTAGATATCATCCAAATGCGTAAGCTATCGAATACCCCTCGTTCTTCCATAGCGTTTATATAGGTCATTGCGACCAATAAAAACAGTAGTAACTGAGCATACTCCAGTAAATTATGATTAAACGCTTCTTCTGCCGCTAATGGCATTCCATGTTGTGTATAAACCCAGCCAATAATTAACCAAATAATACCTGCAGCCACTAGCACAGGTTTTGATTTTCTTAAATGAATGAACTCTTCACCGATTACCAATAAATAAGCAATAATAAAAATAGTTAATGATGTTAAGCCGAAAACAGAGCTAGTGAGATCAATCTCCCCAGCTTTAGCAGCCATTACAGGCATTGAGGTTAAAAAAAGTAAGACAGTGGATATGATTTTTTTCAAAATTTTTCTCTGGTAGTTAAATTAATTTTCAAGTTAGTTTGAGAGGAAGTGATAATATTCACTAAAGCATTATTGGCATTATTTCATGTTAGTTAACTACCTAGTTTTAAATAAGCATTTATTAAAGTAGGGGCTTAGCATTCTTAGCAGTTAATTCAGAGAAATTCATTTAAAATCAGCTAAATAATACTAAGGCTCCCTACACTGTATAAATTCAAGAGCTTAAGTTAATTTACAATCTCAGGCTGATGAATCGCACTAAATATCTTGCTAAAAGAAGTTCCCATATCAATTTCTACAGGTAACTTTAATGTTCTTGCTATATCGCTAGAAGATATTACCCCTCGAATATGGTGATGCTTTTTATCCAGTACTAAACAATGTCGAACTCTATGGTTTTGCAAAGCATTTACTACATCTGCCACTGTCGCTTCTTGTAATGCAGCAAAATCAAAAGCATGAAGAGTGTTTCTCGTTAGCATTAAATCACTAACTCGTAACTCACTACGTGCTATGCCTTTACTGATTTCATGGATAATGTTCTGTTCTTGTAACTCATGTGTGCTTATTATTCCTAAAAAATCACCATCTTTAGATATAACAATTTTCATATGAACGTGAGCTTCTCTCATTAACTTAAGGGCATCTACAGCTAAAGTTCTCGCCTCGACCGTTAATGGGTTAAGCTCATGAAAATCGGTAAATATACTTTCAGCAGGTGAATCAAGCGTAATATCGTGCCATTGCTCAGGCGTTACAATTTTGTCTATTTTTTCCAGATCAACTAATGCTAAATTTTTCATCATCATCTCAATTTTATATATTGAGGTATGTTTTAATGTTTTAACTGAGCAGCTATTACTAAATTCTTTTGAGCTTTCATGTTGATGAAGCTAATGATTTTTTGAAAACGTCTACTCAAGTTCATTAAAACTCTACCTTTTTTAAAAGAAATTTTGGCTTGGCAATAAAATAATATTAAATTCAAAATCAATAGTAGCCAAAACAATAAAGGACAAAGGTAAATGTTTTCATGTAAGCGTAAAACTGAGTACTTCAACTACCAACTCAAATTACTGCCACTTTCATAATGATTTAATGAACACGCTTAACATGAAACATTAGATCAAAGGTGGAGCTCGTTGATTGGTATAATCAAGAAATAGATCTTTTAGGTAAAACTTCTCAAAAGAGGGAGCAACTATTGCTAAGCAATTTACTGATATTTGCTGTTTAGCAAGCGATAAATAAAACTGAGGTTCATTATCAAGCTCGTCTTCTAACGATAAATCAAAACTAAATTGAACACCTGACGTCAAACTATTTTTATCAGCAATAAAAGCATTTTGCTCAGCAAAAGAGTGAGTCATTACTATTATTGATAAAGCGGCTAAAAGCCTAAGTATTGATTGGTAATTCATAGTTTTAATTTTAATGTAGGCTATGAAAATAGTAAATTAACTATTAGCAATAAGATATGTCATATTATAATTCAGGATCTGATTTTTACAACTGAGTTCGCAATATCATAAACTAAAGAAGCCGCTGTTAACGCGGGTAGGCTAACTTTAATTGGCTTTATTTAAGTTAAGCTAACTAATCTTCCTCTTCAATAAAATAGTAATGTCCCTTTAAACAATACCAACCAAGGTATATGAGTAAATTTCATCTATTAATGAAATAAAATCAATTTTATTCATCAATCGTTCCGCGTATAAATCACCTTATGTTTTCATTTACACCAACTTGGTAATGATTTCTTCATGACATTTATGATCAATATTACAACAGTGTAAGTGCTCTATTAGCTGACCAAAACTAATTAATCTTGAGAACATTTCGCAGGAATAAAAATTGGTTTACTTTCAACAACAGGATACCTAATCACAATGAGTAAAGATTTTACATTTTCTATTAAAAGCATTTCTTTTGATGAAAACTATCAACCCGCTAACAATACGCGCATCACAACTAATTTTGCAAATTTAGCGAGAGGAACCAGTCGTGGAGATAATCTACGTAGGGCGTTAAAGATGATAGATAATAGCTTTAATGCCCTAGCGCATTGGGATAACCCAAAAGGCGATCGCTACTCTGTAGCGCTCGAAATCATATCTGTTGATATGAAAGTGAAAAACAATGATCAAAGTTTTCCGTCAATAGAAATATTAAAAACCAATATAATTGATCATAAAACTAATAAACGCATTGAAGGTGTTGTCGGCAATAATTTTTCTTCTTATGTACGAGATTACGACTTTAGCGTATTGCTGCACGATCATAACAAAAACCTGTCAAAATTTAGTATTCCAGATAATTTTGGAGAGCTACATGGAAAGCTCTTCCAATATTTTGTTAATTCAAGTAGTTACAGTAAAAACTTTAACAAGCCTCCTGTAATATGCCTAAGTGTTTCTGATAACAAAACGTATCATCGAACTGAAAATCAGCACCCTGTACTAGGCGTTGAATATCAGCCAAATGAATCGTCTTTAACCGAACAATACTTTAAAAAAATGGGCTTGCAGGTTCGCTACTTTATGCCTCCTAATAGTGTTGCCCCTTTGGCTTTTTATTTTTTTGGTGACTTATTAAATGATTACACTAGCCTTGAGTTAATAAGCACAATTAGCACGATGGAAACATTCCAAAAAATATATCGCCCTGAAATTTATAATGCGAATGCGGTTGCAGGAAAGTCTTATCAACCTAACTTAAAGAATGTAGATCATTCATTAACTCAAATTGTTTATGACCGGGAAGAACGAAGCAAGCTAGCTAATGAGCAAGGAAAATTTGCTGAAGAAAACTTTATTAAGCCTTATCAAACAGTACTCGAACATTGGTCGGCCAACTACGCACAATAACGCATTAGCACTTTTACAATACACCGTTAGTTAAAAACACTTAACAAATAAGACAATTTATTATGAATACATTATTACCAACATCAATTGCAGGCAGCTTACCAAAGCCCTCTTGGCTTGCAGAGCCTGAAACTCTATGGTCGCCGTGGAAATTAAAAGGTGAGGAGCTTATTGCTGGCAAACAAGATGCGTTACGGTTGTCACTACAAGATCATCAACAGGCAGGTATAGATATTGTGAGTGATGGTGAGCAAACACGCCAACACTTTGTCACTACTTTTATTGAAAACCTTAACGGTGTTGATTTTGAAAAGCGTAAAACGGTAAAAATTAGAGATCGTTACGAGGCAAGTGTCCCCACAGTAATTGGCCCTGTCTCTTTATCAACGTCTGTGTTTTTAGAAGATGCCAAATTTTTACGACAACAAACCAACCAGCCGATTAAATGGGCTTTACCGGGCCCAATGACGATGATAGATACGCTTTATGATAACCACTATAAAAGTCGAGAAAAACTTGCCTGGGAGTTCGCCAAAATACTTAACCAAGAAGCCAAAGCATTAGAGGCTGCAGGTGTAGACATTATTCAGTTTGATGAGCCAGCATTTAATGTGTTTTTTGATGAAGTTAATGAGTGGGGCATCGCTTGTTTAGAAAGAGCGGCTCAAGGCCTAAAATGTGAGACTGCAGTACATATTTGCTATGGTTATGGCATTAAAGCCAATAACGACTGGAAGAAAACCTTAGGCTCAGAATGGCGACAGTACGAAAAGGCTTTTCCAAAACTACAAGAATCTACTATCGATATCATCTCACTCGAATGCCATAACTCGCATGTACCTATAGAATTACTTGCACTTATTCGTGGAAAAAAAGTTATGGTTGGAGCGATTGATGTGGCGAGTAATACCATTGAAACACCTGAAGAAGTAGCTGAAACCTTGAGAAAAGCTCTGCAATTTGTCGATGCAGATAAACTTTACCCTTGTACTAACTGTGGAATGACTCCCCTATCGCGAAAAGTCGCACAAGGTAAATTAAAGGCATTGAATTTAGGCGCCGACATAGTAAGAAAAGAGTTACTTGCCTAAAGCCACCTGTTTCTCGTATTAATCAAGAAACAAGTAAAACAAGGGGCTGTTGCCCCTTAAGATTTTGTCATATAGCGTAACTTGCACCGTCACACCACACAAACAGCTCACAAACAATATAACAATTATGATCATATGAAAGGGTTAAAGAAAAATTTGCATTAGCATACGCAAACCCGTTAATAGTAATACTATCGCAAACACTTTCTTCAACTTTACAGCATCTAATTTCGCAGCAATCGATACACCTACAGGAGCGAAAAACACCGTTAACGGCACAATACAAATAAAACCAATTAAATTCACTAACCCCAATGTTCCTGCTGGTGCATCACTTGGTGTGCTGCCAATTAATAACATAGTTAATGCTCCAGGCAACGAAATAATTAAACCTATAGCCGAAGCAGTACCAACAGCCTTATGCGCTGGATAGTTGTATAAAGTAAGTAATGGCACAGAAATAGTGCCGCCTCCAATGCCAACCATCGCACTGAAAAAACCTATTGACGTGCCAATAGCCATTTGGCCGGGTTGGTTAGGTAATTGCTGAAATATTGCTGATTTTTTCGTTCTAAACAGCATATTTAACGCAGACAGTGTTGCGATTACGCCAAAAAGCAATGTAAGTAAACTACCGTTAACTCGGGTCACCAGAAAACTTCCAGCTAAAACTCCTATTAAGATAAATATTGACCAACGCTTTAATAGTTCAAAATCTACATTACCTTTGAGATGGTGAGAGCGAATAGAGCTAATAGAGGTTGGCACAATAGTCGCTAAAGAAGTCGCGGTAGCAATTAACATTGCTGACTCTGGTGAAACGCCAAAACTCTGAAATAAAAAAAACAACACAGGAACAATAACAATACCGCCACCTACGCCCAATAATCCGGCTAAAATCCCGGCAAATACACCAGTACCAGCTAATGCTAAAACGGTAGAAAAATTACCCGTTATAAATTCAATGATATTCATTAATAACTTCTTTTATTTTAATGTTTGAAAGCTCACTCACAGCACGAAAGTTCGCATGTTTTATCAGGTAGGTAACTTACAAAGAACACGAATAATCGACCGATTAACTGACCATCGCCTATAACAGTCAATTTAGGAACTATTGGTCTTTAAAAAGTTTTACTACATATAATCAATTAATTTTAAATCTATATGACTCATAAATAAAAGTGATATAATTTCATTAATTAGTGAAAAGTGCTCATAATTAAAGTTGGTGTTAGCAATGTTGGAAAGGATCCATTTAGAAATACTCACTGCAATAAAAGAACATGGAACTTTAACAAAAGCCGCCGATTCTTTATATTTATCTCAATCAGCATTAAGTCATAGTATCAAAAAACTAGAAGGCCAAATAGCTACCCCTATATGGAAAAAAGAAGGCAGAAATTTACGACTAACGGCTGCTGGGGAGCGTATTCAAACATTAGCGAATAGAGTTTTACCTCAATTTACACACACCGAACTTTTATTAAACCAAATTGCGAAAGGTGAAATGGGCTCGTTACGAATAGGTATGGAGTGTCACCCCTGTTATCAATGGCTACTTCGAGTAATACAACCCTATTTAGTTCAATGGCCAGATATCGATATGGATGTGAAGCAGGAATTTCAGTTTGGCGCTTTAGGTGCACTTCTGAGCTATGAAATCGATGTACTTATTACACCAGATCCACTATTTAAGCCTAAAATTGATTATATTCCTGTGTTTGATTACGAGCATAGACTCGTCGTTTCAGAGACTCACAAACTAGCAAAACAAAATGCTGTGCTGCCACAACAATTAAGTGAAGAAGTGTTGCTTAGTTACCCAGTGGAACCACTTAGGCTTGATATATTTAGCCAATTTCTTAACCCTGCAAAATGTTCAGTGAAAAAACATAAATATATTGAAACCACTGAAATAATGTTACAAATGGTAGCGGCAGGTCGTGGAGTTTGCGCTTTGCCAGGATGGCTAGTAGATGAATACTCAAAGTCAATGCCTATTAAAAGTATCCGTTTCGGAGAAAAAGGGATAAATAAGCAAATTTTTATCGGCATTCGCAAAGACGAGCATAAAATTAGTTATTTAAACGACTTTATTACCCAAGCTAAAAATACAAAATAGCTAGCTAAAATCATTTACTGAAACCATTGGCATTGGTAATGATTCATACATTCTCTTTTTCCAACTTCACTAAGCATAGCGTCACCAGCAGAATGCGATAAACTATCATTAATCGGCTTAAACTTATTGAGATCAAGAAATAGATTCAGTATTGAGACATTAAGAATTTTAAAAATTCACAAAAAAGGGTAATAACATTGCAGCTATTACCCTCTATTATATACTCTAAATCAAAGTCAATTAATGATTTTCAGATACCATATTTACTGTATATTTAGGAATTTCAACAACTAAATCTTCGTCAGCTACAATAGATTGGCAGCTTAAGCGAGATTCAGGCTCTAAACCCCATGCTTTATCAAGCATATCTTCTTCAAGCTCATCACCTTCTTCGAGTGAGTCAAAACCTTCTCTGATAATGACGTGGCATGTAGTACAAGCACACACTTTTTCACACGCATGCTCAATATCAATATGGTTTTCTAATGCAATATTTAAAACACTATCGCCAGTGTTTGCTTCTACTACAGCCCCGTCTGGGCATAATTCTTCGTGGGGTAAAAATATAATTTTTGGCATTGTCGATTAAACCTCGTCTACAGAGTGACCGCTTAGAGCGCTACGAATGGACGAGTCCATACGGCGCTCTGCAAAGGTAGCGGTGGCGTCATTTAATATTTCGATGGCCGCTTCAATATCGTCAGCAACATCACTAAGCGCTATTTTTTCTAATGATAAAATAGCATTTTCAATAACTGTAATTTCTTCTTTTGATAACAAGTGGCCGTCGTCAACTAACGCGGCTTGAATCGACTCAATAACACGAGAGGCTTCAACTTGCTGCTCTTTAACCATACGAGCTTGAATATCACCCTTAGCGTTTGTCATAGAATCGACAATCATTTCTGATATTTTCTTATCATCTAAACCAAATGATGGTTTAACTTCAATTCTTGACTCAACACCTGTGGACTTCTCCATTGCGCTAACTTCTAATAAGCCATCAGCATCCACTTTAAAGGTAACGCGAATATGCGCAGCACCAGCGGCCATTGGTGGAATACCGCGAAGCTCAAAACGCGCTAAAGATCGGCAATCTTCAACTAACTCACGTTCACCCTGTAATACATGAACAGCCATAGCTGTTTGACCATCTTTGAAGGTGGTAAATTCTTGTGCTTTAGCCACAGGAATTGTGGTGTTTCTATCTATTACTTTTTCCACTAAACCACCCATGGTTTCTAAACCAAGTGAGAGTGGAATAACATCTAACAGCAGCATATCAGAATCAGGCTTATTGCCAGCCAATATATCAGCTTGAATAGCAGCGCCAATAGCAACAACTTTATCAGGGTCGATTGATGTTAATGGTGTTTTCTTAAAGTGTTTTTCTACTTCACTACGCACTAATGGTGTACGAGTAGAGCCCCCCACCATTACCACTTCGATCACATCATCAACACTAATATCTGCATCTTTTAATGTACGTTTACACGCTCGAAGTGTTTTATTAACTAAAGCGGCAATTAAACGATTAAAAACGTCTTTAGTTAATGTCATCGACCATGGTTTGTCATCAAGTGTTAATTTAATTTCTACACTTTCTTTTACGGACAACTGCTCTTTGGCAATACACGCTTGCTGTGTAAGTTGGCGCTCTAACGATGTTGATAAGGGTCTTGTTAAGTTTGCTTGCTCAACAATATGGTCAACCAAAGCTACATCAAAATCATCACCGCCGAGTGCAGAATCACCACCAGTAGCTAATACTTCAAATACACCTTTGTTTAGTCTTAAAATTGAGATATCAAAAGTACCACCACCTAAATCATAGATAGCAATAACACCTTCTTGTCCAGAATCTAAGCCATATGCAACAGCCGCGGCGGTTGGCTCGTTCAATAGTCGAAGAACATTTAAACCAGCAATTTTTGCCGCATCTTTTGTACTTTGACGTTGTGCATCATCAAAGTGTGCTGGTACTGTAATAACAACACCTGTCAGTTCACCACCTAATGCTTGTTCAGCACGTGTATTCAAACTTTTTAATATTTCGGCAGACACTTGTATCGGATTAATTAAGCCTTGGCGTGTTTGTATTTCAGGATGGTTTTCATCGCCATCAAAAGTATAAGGTAAAGAGGGATATTTGTTTTTAATATCCTTGAGTGAGCGACCAATTAAGCGCTTTGCCGACACAATAGTATTTTCAGCATCACTGACCGCATAAGCTTGCGCTTGTTCGCCCACTAATACATCTGATGTTTGATAACTAACAATAGAAGGAATAATATCCTCGCCTGCTTCATTAGTTAACGTTTGTGCTTCGCCACTTTTTACACTAGCAACTAAAGAGTTTGTGGTACCTAAGTCAATCCCTGCTGCTAATCTATGTTCATGAGGAACAGTACTAAGTCCAGGTTCTGCAATTTGTAATAAGGCCATATTTATATCTTTTGTTTGTTGTTTCTGCTGTTTGCTAGCAAGGAGTTAATCGTCAAATAAAAGTTCTTCTAAGCGTTCGAGTTCTACATGCAATTTTTGGTAAAATTTAAGCTTGCGTAGATCTTCACTCGCTAATTTGTCAGCGTCTTGAGTATTTTCATTTAACTTAAGCTGTAGTGCATTAAATAATAATGAAAACTCACTATCGAGTACTTGATTAACGTCAAAAATAGCAGCATCTTTATCTTCTGAATGCTTAACGTCTTCTAGCATTTCCCGTAATTCCATTTGACGCATCAAAAATTGATTATCGCTAAAAGAGGCTTGTTCGCTGGGCATATCAGTGCCGCGTAATTTCAACATATACTCAGCACGCTTTAAAGGGTTTTTCAATGTTTGATAGGCGTCGTTGATCATCGCCGACTTTTGAACAGCAAGTAACTTTTCTTGATCAGATGAATGAGCAAAGCGATCGGGATGAACAGCTTTTTGCAATGTTTGATAAACCTCTGATAGCTTATTGCTATCTAAAGTAAAGGTGGCTTGTAAACCAAAAACTTGGAAATAATTCAAAACAAACTCGTTTATATCTTTGTATTTAAAACCTAAAAATCGACCAGGTGGCCGACTTTTAATGTGTAAGTTAATTAAACGCTCATTAATCAATAAACGAGCGCTCGCTTAACTACACGACTTGTTTAGATAAAGTTAAACGTTAAAACTTTCACCACAACCACACTCGCCTTTTGCGTTTGGATTGGTAAATTTAAAACCTTCGTTTAACCCATCTTTAACAAAGTCTAATTCGATACCATCAAGGTAAA
The DNA here is from genome assembly GCF_057543495.1 of Colwellia sp. SU-HH01217. Lineage (NCBI taxonomy): Bacteria > Pseudomonadati > Pseudomonadota > Gammaproteobacteria > Alteromonadales > Colwelliaceae > Colwellia > Colwellia sp. SU-HH01217. The sequence goes on from NZ_BAAJLX010000004.1 coordinate 13,244, forward strand.
CCAAACTTTTTGCATCGATAATAACGTTGACGTTTTCAATGTTAAACATTTGATCGTCTTCATTTAAATCATCTACAAATTCAAGTACGTAGGCCAAGCCAGAACATCCAGTCGTTTTAATACCTAAGCGTAAACCAAGGCCTTTGCCTCGATTTGCCATAAATGATTGAACACGCTCTGCTGCGGCAGAGGTCATGGTTACTGACATGTTATACTACCTAACCTTGATGTTTACTTTTGTAATCTTCAATTGCTGCTTTAATAGCATCTTCCGCTAAAATTGAGCAATGAATTTTTACGGGTGGTAAAGCTAACTCTTCTGAAATATCAGTGTTTTTAATTGCACCTGCTTCATCAATAGACTTGCCTTTAACCCACTCAGTAACTAACGAGCTTGACGCAATAGCTGAGCCACAACCGTAAGTTTTAAACTTAGCATCTTCGATAATGCCCGTATCTGAAATTTTTAACTGTAATTTCATTACATCGCCACACGCTGGTGCACCAACCATACCAGTTGCTACTTGTGGATCTGCTTTATCAAATGAACCTACGTTGCGTGGATTTTCATAATGATCAATAACTTTTTCTGAATAAGCCATGTTGCTCTCCTCTGGACTATAACGCTCTAGTGAGCAGCCCACTCAATAGAATCTAAATCAATACCGTCTTTAAACATTTCCCAAAGCGGTGACATATCGCGTAAATGACCAATCGATTTTTTAATTAAATCAATGGCAAAATCAATTTCTTCTTCTGTGGTGAAACGGCCAAAACTAAAACGAATTGAACTGTGTGCCATTTCATCATTTAAACCTAATGCACGTAGTACATAAGAAGGCTCTAAACTAGCTGAAGTACAGGCTGAACCAGACGATACAGCTAAGTCTTTAAGTGCCATAATTAACGATTCACCTTCAACGTAGTTAAAACTAACGTTTAGGTTACCTGGATAGCGCTTATCCGCGTCACCGTTAATGTAAACTTCTTCCATTTCATTGATACCGTTCCATAAACGATCTCTCATGGCCGTTACATGTGCTAAATCTTTAGCCATGTCTTGTTTTGCTAAGTGGAATGCTTCACCCATGCCAACAATTTGATGAGTAGGTAATGTACCACTGCGCATACCACGTTCATGACCACCACCATGCATTTGCGCTTCTAAGCGAATGCGAGGCTTACGGCTTACATATAACGCGCCCATGCCTTTAGGACCGTATATTTTGTGCGCTGAAAAAGACATTAAGTCGACTTTCAAGGCTTGCATGTCGATGTGAATTTTACCGGCACTTTGTGCGGCATCAACATGGAAAATAATTTTACGTGCACGACACATTTCGCCGATTTCGTTAATATCTTGAATAACACCAATCTCATTGTTTACGTGCATAATGCTAACAAGAATTGTGTCATCGCGCATTGCCGCTTCAAGCTTATTTAAATCGATTAAACCGTTGCTTTCAGGATCAAGGTAAGTAACTTCGAAGCCTTGACGTTCAAGCTCACGACAAGTATCTAAAACAGCTTTATGCTCTGTTTTAGAGGTAATAATGTGCTTACCTTTTTTATCATAAAAATTAGCTGCGCCTTTAATCGCTAAGTTATTTGACTCAGTTGCACCTGAAGTGAAAACAATTTCACGAGGGTCGGCGTTAATTAAATCGGCAACTTGATTACGAGCAATATCTACCGCTTCTTCTGCTTGCCAGCCGAATTTATGTGAACGCGACGCAGGGTTACCGTAAATGCCATCAGTGGTCATAAACTGAACCATTTTATCAGCCACGCGTTGGTCTACTGGTGTTGTTGCTGAATAATCAAAATATATTGGAAGTTTCATTGATTAGCTCTCTCTAAAAATTTCTATACGCTGGCTATTGCCATTCGTGAATAATGTTTTTGGTTGCAATAACAGTTTGTAAAACATCTGATTGTTTTTTCTGTTTATTGGCGATAATGCCGTCTTGCCTTAAGGACACAGACTTCACTTCTCTTTGTTCAACGAGTTCTGACAAAGAAATACTTTGTAAAAAATCTTCTATGCGATGACTGAGTCCTTCCCATAAATTATGAGTTAAACATTGCTCACCGCCTTGGCAATTTCCTTTTCCTGAACAACGAGTTGCATCAACACTTTCGTTAACTGCGCTAATCACGTCGGCAACAGCAATTTGAGCTGAACACTTACCTAAACGATAACCGCCACCGGGACCACGCACGCTGCTTACTAAACCATGTTTACGTAAGCGAGAAAATAATTGCTCTAAGTAAGATAATGAAATGCCTTGTCGTTCAGAAATGTCTGCTAACGGCACAGGCCCTGATGCTGCGTGAATAGCAACATCTAGCATAGCTGTAACAGCGTAACGACCTTTTGATGTGAGTTTCATTTTCTTACCTGCATTTAACTTAATTTATCCGTTAACTATTCTATAGGGTTATATAAATTAGCGGCGCAATTTTACATAACCCTATAGAATAGTCAATTAAATACCCTAGCAATTTACTCAGGTATTTTAACTCAGAGAAAAAATGAGTCAACTAATACTTGAGTATTTTAGTCAAGTATTAATAATAAATGTTAATTTTAGATAAATTTAAGAGCTAAATTTCAGGGTCGAATGACTCTATAATATCTTCTCGACGTTTAGCTGCAGCTTTTTCGTCTTCAACAAACTCTCCTACCCGTAGTTCTGGTAGAGATTCACTACAAACGTTTCCGCCTAATTGATTAATCTCTTTACACAAGTCTTCGACTTTACTATCCATTAAATGCATATGATCAATCATTCTGCCAATGGCTTTTGCTACCGGATCATCTGTGGCTACTGCATAAGCATCAAAGCCTAATTTTTTCGCCATCGCTTGTCTGTTATCGTCTTTTTCACTAGCTTTACTATTTACAATGCGACCAGGTATGCCAATTACGGTTGCCCCGTCTGGCACATCTTTCACCACAACAGCATTAGAGCCAATACGCGAATTTTCTCCGATCATTAAAGGTCCTAATACTTTTGCACCCGCCCCAATTACCACATTGTTTCCTAAAGTAGGATGACGTTTACCAGCACTCCACGAAGTACCACCTAACGTTACGCTATGATAAATCGTGCAATCGTCGCCTATTTCGGCTGTTTCACCAATAACAATTCCCATACCATGGTCAATAAAGAATCGTCGGCCTAAAGTTGCACCTGGATGAATTTCAACACCGGTAAGCCAGCGAACCAGTGTTGATATTGTTCTTCCTAGCCATTTAAAACCTCGACACCAAAACCACTTAGCCAAACGATGCCCCCAAATAGCATGCATTCCAGGGTAATTAGTTAATACTTCAAATACAGTGCGGGCTGCGGGATCTCTATCAAAGACACTATTAATATCTTCTTTGATACGGCTAAACATGTTGCTTCCTTTTTACTTTCTAAGATTAATCTTTATCTTTGGCGGCTCTTTCTACTGAGGCTAAAATACCGCGCATCATTTTAATTTCTTTAACATCCGGGCGTGCACGATTAAATAAACGGCGTAGCTTAGTCATAATTAATCCAGGATGACTCGGTGTAATAAAACCAGTTTTTTTCATTGCTTGTTCAAAGTGAGCATAAAAACGTTCGGTCTCTTCAACAACAGGGTATTCTTCATCATCAGCTGTTTCATTGACTTTTTTATCCGTATATTGGGCATTTTCTTCAGCAAGAAAACTGGTTCGTACTTCGTAACTTAACGTTTGTACCGCCATCGCTAAATTTAATGAACTATATTCAGGGTTTGCTGGTATTTGTACATGAAAATGACACAACTGCAGCTCTTCGTTACTCAAACCACTGCTTTCACGACCAAAAACAATAGCGACTGGATAATCGTGCGCTTCTTTAATCAGCTTTTCGCCACAACCTCTTGGCTCTAGCATTGGCCAAGGCAGAGTTCGAGAACGTGCACTTGTTCCAACAACTAAACCACAGTCAGTTATTGCTTCTTCTAAAGTGTTAACTACCTTAGCACCATTTAATACATCCGACGCACCTGCTGACAAGGCTTGCGCTTGACCATTAGGTAACTCGATAGGGTCTACTAAAACCAAATCGGTTAACCCCATGGTTTTCATAGCACGAGCGGCTGAGCCAATATTTCTGCAGTCTGAAGTATTAACTAATACTATACGAACACGATCTAATAATGAGCCTGTAACGGTGTTATTTGTATTTTCTGAATTTGTGTCTATTGTTGAACTTGTCATTGTAACTATCTAGATGGCTAAAACTGCTAGCAATATTAACATAGAACAGTAACGAAGTGACGAGAAAAAATCAGCTCATTTACCTTATTTCGCTAGCCGATTTGTGAATTTGATAGTTAAATTGCTTATAAGTGAAAATTCACCCAAGTAAAATTATAATTTTATTATTAAAAATCAATAACTAGCATTACACACAAACATAAAGTTATGAAAATAAGAGGAATAAATTTTTCGCTAATAGCTTATTATTTTATAGTTTGCTATAATCTGCGCCGCTTGATTTTCGTGATTGGCTTTTATCTTGATTAGCTTTTTACTTTACTTCATCTTACTCGATTAAAATGAAGCTATAATTGCAAGCATGTTCTTTGACAATCACATATACACCAAAAATAGGTAGGCTATTATGCATCCAATGTTAAATATTGCTGTGCGCGCTGCACGCGCTGCAGGTAAAGAAATTGTTCGTGCTTTTGAACAACTTGATAAGGTTGAAATACAATTAAAAGGCACTAATGATATTGTTACTAATGTTGATACTGACGCTGAGCATATCATTATCGAGACTATCCGTAAGTCTTACCCTAAACATACTATTATTGGTGAAGAATGTGGTTTGTTAGAAGGTGAAGATAAAGACTATCAGTGGATCATTGATCCTCTTGATGGCACTACTAACTTCATTAAAGGTATTCCTCATTTCTCTGTTTCTATTGCTTTAAAAGTTAAAGGCAAGCTTGATCAAGCTGTTATATATGATCCAATTCGTGGCGAACTTTTCTCGGCAAGCCGTGGTAAAGGTGCTCAATTAAATGGCTTCCGTATACGTGTTAACAAAGCGAAAGAATTAAACAGTTCAGTGTTAGCAACAGGCTTCCCATTTAAACAAAAACAACATACCAACGCTTACATGAATATGTTTCAGTCATTGTTTCTAAAAACAACTGATATGCGTCGTGCGGGATCAGCGGCACTAGATTTAGCTTATGTCGCAGCTGGTCGCGTTGATGGTTTCTTTGAAATTGGTTTAAAACCTTGGGATACCGCAGCAGGTGAATTACTAGTGATTGAATCTGGTGGCCTAGTAACTGATTTTGTTGGTGGACATAACCACGAAAAATCAGGCAACATTGTTGCTGGCAGTAGCTTAATATTAAAAGATATCTTAAAAGATATTCGTCCACATTTAGGTGACGCGCTTTCTAAGTAGTTTATCTATCAATAAAAAGCGCCTCAGGGCGCTTTTTTTGTCTCTATAATTCTTATAAAGAGCTGTTGAACTCACTGACGATTTTTTTCACTCCTCGAATTTATATAACCAAACCTCTCATATAACTAAATGAAATATAAAATCTTAAATTCCTGCTAGGAATGCATAGTAAAAGTAAGATACACTCTTTATATAACGTAAATGAGAGCAAAATCCCCGTGCAACATTCTTTTAAAGATTACATTAAAAACCATAAACAAGACTTTATCTCAGGAGAGGTTGCTCTTATTGGCGCAGGTCCAGGAGATCCTGACTTACTCACCATGCAAGCTTACCGATTTATTCAACAGGCAGAAGTCGTTATTTACGATCGGTTAGTTAGTGATGCCATCATGGCTTTACTTCCTGACAATTGCCAACGGGTTTACGTAGGGAAAAAGCAAGCAGATCATCGTGTTCCACAAGAAGGAATAAATCAGTTGTTAGTCGACCATGCTAAACAAAATAAACGCGTGGTGAGGCTAAAAGGTGGTGACCCTTTAGTTTTTGGTCGCGGTGGTGAAGAAGCACAATACTTATTAGCCAACAAAGTTGCTTGTCATATCGTGCCCGGTATGACCGCAGCTTCAGCGTGCACAAGCTATGTTGGTATTCCCTTAACACACAGAGAAGTAGCACAAAGCTGTACCTTAATTACAGGCCATGTTAAAGATTGTGGAGAATTAGCTCTGCCGTGGCAAACATTAAATGATGCAAAACAAACGGTGGTATTTTACATGGGAGTGAAAAGCTTACCTGTTATTGCCAAACAACTAATCAATGCAGGTCGCAGTCCTTCAACGCCCGCAGCCTTAATCAGAAAAGGAACGCAGCCTGATCAACAAGTATTTCGTGCGCCGTTAAATGAGCTTGAAGAGTTAGTTATTAGTAAAAAAATTACACCGCCAACTCTGATTGTAATTGGCGATGTAGTGAATACTTTTGATGAAAAGCATTTGAAAAACTTAGGTTATTTATCGGCCAGTTAAATGCTTTTCAATAAAAAATAGCTCAATAAAAGATTCAATAAAATAGCGCTTAAGGTAGCCCCCCAAAAGCGCTATTAAATAATTATCTTCTTCTTACTGGCTGATGACCTCTTGAGTTTTCAGCACTTCGTTGACCATCTTTATGCTCAACTTTGTTCGCCTTAGGCTTTTTAGGTTTCTTTTTCTTCATCGGTTTTAAAGCACGTGACGGCGCTAATTCGTTAACAGGTAAAAACTTAGCAATTGGTTTGCGATCGATGATCTGTCCGATTAAACGCTCTACATCACACAATAATTTATGTTCATCCGCGCACACTAACGAAACAGCTTGTCCACTGCTACCTGCACGACCCGTACGTCCTATTCTATGAACATAATCCTCTGGTACATTAGGTAATTCAAAGTTTACTACTTGTGGCAGCAAGTCAATATCAATACCGCGAGCAGCAATATCTGTTGCCACTAATACTTGCACAGAACCATCTTTAAAAGCAGCAAGCGCTTTAGTACGAGCACCTTGACTTTTATTGCCATGAATTGCTGCAGCTTTAAGTCCTTCAGCTTCTAAATGTCGGGTTAATTTATTCGCGCCATGTTTGGTTTTAGTGAATACTAAAACTTGTTGCCAATCATGCTCTTTTATTAAATGAGTGAGTAAAGCGGGTTTACGTTTTTTATCAACAGCAGTGATCCACTGTGTTACTTTTTCAGCTGTGGTATTACGTGGGCTAACAGAGATCTCTATTGGATCATTAACCAACCCTTTACCTAACTCACGTATTTCTTTTGAAAAAGTCGCTGAAAATAACAAGTTCTGGCGCTTTTTAGGTAAGGCTGAAATAATTTTTTTAATATCACGAATAAATCCCATATCTAGCATGCGATCAGCTTCGTCTAAAACAAGCACTTCTAGTTCGGTAAATTTAATGGCGTTTTGGTTATATAAATCAAGTAATCTGCCAGGAGTTGCCACTAAAATATCCACCCCTTTTCGCAAGCGCATCATTTGAGGGTTTATTTTTACCCCGCCATAAACTACTGCAGAGTTTACTTGAGTATACTTGCCATACGTTTCCACACTTTCTAATATTTGTGCGGCTAATTCGCGTGTTGGTGTTAACACCAAAGCACGCGCTTGATTCGCTTTTGCTGGCTGTCCTTTAGCTAATCTATCTAATAAAGGCAGAGTAAAACCCGCCGTTTTTCCTGTTCCAGTTTGCGCAGCAGCCATTACATCACGGCCTTCAACAACGGCAGGAATAGCCTGTTCTTGAATAGGTGAAGGTTTTTCATAGCCTTGTTCGCTAATGGCTTTAAGTAGAGGCTCTGATAAGCCTAATGAAGTAAAACTCATAAAATTATCTCTGTTTCGTTATTTGTACAATGATTTTTATAGCGTTATAGCTATAAAGTGAGTTGTATCAACACAGCAATAATTAAAGGCTGATACCATGAAAGTGCGAGGGCGTGCAGCATACAGGAGTTAACATGTTAGCGCAATCTAAGCCTGATAAACGTAGTTTTTTATCTGACTTTGCAATACCCATTATTTAATTTCAATAACTATCCTTTATCTTTTTTGTATATTTACTTTACATATACAATCCCCTAGAATCTCCCCTGCTTTAACCACAGCATAGCCAATTACTGGTATCTTCCGTGGTCATTATTTATATAAGGATATAAAACATGAATAAAACGCTTAAACTTTCCTCACTTTTTGCTGCATCATTACTTTCGAGTAGTTGTGTATTAGCAGAGCAAGCTCCAAAATGGGATTTTGTACAAGCAACCTATGCGACGATGGAAATGGATGATCTAGACATCATTGATTTAGCTGGTTTTGGCTTAACTGGTTCAAAACTTATTAATGAAAATTTCTTTATTAGCGCAAATTATCAACAACTTTCTGATAGCACTGTCGTTTATAATAGTAAAATTAAACTTGATATGAACATTTTATCTGCAGGTATCGGCTATCGTCATGGTTTATCTTCAAATACAGATGTTTTCGGTATTTTAGCATTTGAACGTGCTGATCTCACCGCTTCATTTAATGGTTACAAGGAAGACGAAGATGATACTGGTTACAGTTTATCCGTTGGTGTACGCTCTATGATTACAGACTCATTTGAACTGAGTGGTTCAGTTGCGTATGTTGATATCGCAGATGAAAGTGAAACTGGACTTTCAGCCAATGCATTCTATCACTTCAATGCTAACTTTTCAGTAGGTGCTGCATACAGTATTGCTGATGACGCTGACACAATAAGTGCTTCAGTACGTTATTCTTTTTAACTAATATCTTTAGTTATCTGCTGTAATAAATGAATTTTTATACCCTTTTATTACAGCAACTTACCTAGTAAACTCCATTAAAGATTCAATAGCAAATAATCAATAACTGACTAAGCTTTTTATCCAGTTTTTTCTTTTTTACTGATAATAAACGCTCTGATCACTAACGCTAATCCGACAAGAAAAAATGGAATACTCAGTAATTGTCCCGTAGAAAAAGTGAGTTCGCTGCTATAAGCTGCTTGCTTAATTTTCACAAACTCAATAGCAAATCTAGCGGTAAAAATTAGCACTAAAAAACTACCTAACAAAGCTCCTGAATAGTCTTTAATTTTCGTCAAACGATAGGCAAGAAACAATACAGCAAAAATGCTTAAGTAAGATAAGGCTTCATACAGTTGTGCTGGGTGTCGAGGTAAGTTATCGATTCTTGAAAAAATAACCGCCCAAGGTACATCGGTTTGAATACCAATGATCTCAGAATTCATGAAATTACCAGTTCGAACAAAAAAACCAAACAAAGCAGTTGATATGGCAAGTCTGTCTAACAGCCACATAAAAGACATTTTATATTTTTTTTGATAAAAATAAGCAGCAATGATAACCCCTAATCCACCGCCATGGCTAGCTAAACCACCTTCCCAAATCGCCAGTATTTTTAAAGGGTTACTTAAATAATAACCTGGATCGTATAACAAACAATGCGCTAACCTTGCGCCAACGACTATGCCAACGACCGCATACATTAATAAGTTATCTAAAGACTCTACATCCATTTTCTCTTGAACATAACACCATTTCAACACTTGCAAACCTGACAAAATGGCAAGGGCAAACAATGCACCGTACCAATGTACAGTAATCGGCCCTAAAGAGAATAAAACCGGATCAGCATTCCAAACAAAAAATTCCACTAAGTTGACTCTCACATTAATAATTAACTAAAGGCGAAATATTATTTTATTGCATTGCGCATAAAATTTATCTTACCAAATAAGGCAAGCAGCTTAATAGGCATCACAACTAAAGTCCATTAATTCTCAGGTGTTAAATCTTATTAACGACAGCAATTTTGTAAGTTAATATTTAAAGATAAAAAGTAACTTCTTTTCTTAAGTTATACCAATTCCAATAATTTTATTCTCACTCAGCGAAACATAATGAACTGGGTATTAAATAAAAAGAGGAGCTAAAGCTCCCCTGATCTATAAACTTTTTAAACTATGGATTAGCTTCTAAAGTCAAGGTTAAACCAGAAACTGCTTGATAACCGTATACATCAATGTACCAAGTTCCTTCAGCTGGTGCGCTAAAGCTGCAACTTTCTGAATTACCATTTTTATATGGACGACAATCGTAAAGTGACGTTGTTGACTGTGCACCATGACGAATATACAAGTCAGCATCTCCTGTACCGCCTGAAATGCTAATGGTCATGTCCGTGTAACCTGCTGGTATTACTTGGCTGTAACGTTGCCATTGACCTTGTGAAATCGACACATTATCAACCGAATCGTAAATAGGATCATTGTTTCCAGTTGACCCTTCTGTGTAAGAACCCGTTAACGATAAGCCAGCAAATGTTGAGTAAGCTTTCAAGCGTACATAGTAAGTGCCACCTGAAGAAGTCACTGCACAAGACTCACTATTGCCATTTTTATAAGGTCGACAATCGTAGTTTGAGTCAGTAGGTGCTGAACCAAACTTAACATACATGTCAGCATCGCCCGAGCCACCACTCATTACAAAACTAATATCACTCGCGCTTTGAGGAACATCCATAGTAAACACAAGCTCTTCACCTGTAGCAGCATTCAATTCAGTTTTACTAACACCATTTTCTAACATGGTGTCATTCGGGGGAACCGTAGAATCTTCAACAAAACTACCTATTAAACTCAGGCCACTAATTGCGCTCCATGCCTCTACTAACACATAGTAAGTACCTACTTGAGCATTACTTATGCTACACGTTTCACTGTTACCACTTGAAGTACTTTTACAGTCTGAAGTAGTTAAACTAGGTTTTGCACCAAATTTGACATACAAGTCAGCATCGCCCGTACCGCCCGTTGTAGTAAACACTAAATCTGTTGCATTTTCAGGTACGGTAAGCGTATAAAACAATTGCTGTTTGGCACTTCCTGAAATACCCATTTTGGCGACGCCGTTTTCTAATACATCATTGCTAGGCGGTATATCGCCTTCCATATTTCCTTTTGCAAGTTCTCCAAGGTATGCCATTGATAATTTAGAAAAATTCTCCATATGATTAACATCATAAGTATCATCTTCACTGGTATGAATTTTACCATTAATATCATTCATATTAGACTCAAAAGGCATAGATGCCGCATAACCTTCATTGTGCCATGACGCATGATCAGAACAACCATAACCACATTGATCAAAACCATAATTAACGCCAGGAAGATAGGTATCAATTAATTGCGCCAAAAATTGATTCTGTCCGTTATTGGTATAATCGGTCATAAAGACAATGTCTTTGTCAGCCGTTCCTTTGTGAGCACTCATATCAAACTGCACAACACCAACGACATTTTTACCTTCAGCCTTATAACTTTGCGCTATAGCTTTTGAACCTCTTAACCCTACTTCTTCCGCGGCATAAGCAATAAACTTAATGGTTCGTTCAGGTTTGTACCCTGTCGCAATTAGCGTGCGTAAACTTTCGGTGAGCACTGCAATGCCTGAAGCGTTGTCGTCTGCTCCCGGTGATTTTCCAGTGGAAGGGTTTGATTGATTAATAGAATCAAGATGTCCGCCAACAATTACAATTTCTTCAGCGTTTGTCGTACCTTCAACCGTCGCAATTACAGACGACTGTATCCAACTATGTTGAAAAAGTTCAACATTAATATCATTTCGCTCGCTTGCCATACTCGCCCATTGGTTTTTTAACCAAATTGCCGCGTCAGCACCTGATTGCTGTGTGTAATAACGGTTATGGTAACTGGCTAAGCTGTCAATGGTATCGCCAAGATTGCTGACAGATAACGCTTCTAATAACGTATCTACAGTTACTGCATTATTAATGGTGTAGTTCATGGCAACCATTGGCATAACTTGCGATGTACTGTGTGTGTAGGCCTGAGCCTCTGCTAAACTTTCATGGTAAACAAAACCGCCACAACGATTAAATTTATCATGCATAAATTCACTTAAACGATCAATTTGCGATGCCGATAAATGAGCGACTGTTGTTGTTGTTGAGGTTGACGCGCTAAAACCAGAAAGGTTTTCAACTGGTTTTAAATTAATAAAATCACTGTACTGAGTATCAATTAACTGTGCGGCATCTGAACCTATCGAAATCCATACTTTGTCTTCCACTTGTTCTGTTTGACTATTAGCAAAACTTGAAAAAACGGAAACGCTTATCAAGCAAAATCCAGTAAATAAATTTTTCATACTTAATTCCCTGCACTTAAATTTAAAGAAAAAAAAGAGGAGCCTAAGCCCCTCTTACCTTTTAGTTTTACTTTTATGGGTTAGCTTCTAAAGTTAACGTTAAACCAGAAACTGCTTGATAACCGTATACATCAATGTACCAAGTTCCTTCAGCTGGTGCGCTAAAGCTACAGCTTTCTGAATTACCATTTTTATATGGACGACAATCGTAAAGTGACGCTGTTGATTGTGCGCCATGACGAATATACAAGTCAGCATCTCCCGAACCACCTGAAATGCTAATGGTCATGTCCGCGTAGCCTGCTGGCATTACATGTGTATAACGTTGCCATTGACCTTGTGAAATTGACACATTATCAACCGAATCGTAAATAGGATCATTGTTTCCAGTTGACCCTTCTGTGTAAGAACCCGTTAACGATAAGCCAGCAAATGTTGAGTAAGCTTTCAAGCGTACATAGTAAGTGCCACCTGAAGAAGTCACTGCACAAGACTCACTATTGCCATTTTTATAAGGTCGACAATCGTAGTTTGAATCAGTAGGTGCTGAACCAAATTTAACATACATGTCAGCATCGCCCGAGCCACCACTAGTGATAAAGTTAATATCACTTGCGCCAGCTGGTACTTCCATAGTGAAAACAATATCACTGCCTGCTGAAGCGCCTACATTAGATTTAGTGACACCGTTTTCTAATACAGTATCATTTGGGTTAGTGGTTGAGTCTGGTGTGAAACTACCTGTTAAGCTAACACCGCTAATCGCACTCCATGCTTCAACCATGACATGATAAGTACCCGCTTGCACATTGTTTATAGTACAATTTTCTGTATTTCCACTAGATGTGCTCTTACAGTCTGAAGTATTCAAACTTGGTTTTGAACCAAACTTCACGTATAGATCAGCATCACCACTACCACCAGAAGTAGTAAAGCTTAAATCAGTTGCTCCTGCTGGAACCTCTAATGTGTAGAAATTTTGTTGTTTAGCAGTTCCTGAAATTCCAGTAATGGCGACATCATTTTCTAATACATCGTCTGTTGGCGTTGTGCCACCATCCGGACAAGTACCTACCCCAACTGCACACCATGCAGTTTCTACAGCGGTTTTTTCAGTTTCACCGTATAAATCAATTGCAGCTTGAGCTGTAGCTGCGCGTGCGCCAGCAAAATTTGTGTTTTGGCTCATATAAGTAACTAATGCGCGATAAAAGATTTTTTCAGCTTTTAACATGCCAATACTAGGTACTTGTGCTGTTGACTTATTACGTGGATGAGTTCCGCCATCAACTAAAAGTACATAAGCAAGGTTAGCAATACCTGAGTTACCATGAACGCCACCTTGATCATTATTATTATTTGGGTTACTCACGTAAGGAATACGATCAGGCCACCAATCTGTTGAATAATTATCCTGTGTAGGATTATCCATGTATCTTAGTGCTTTGCCCGGTTGGTTAATGTATAAGCCATCACCTAATAACCACGTTGACGTTGTTGTGCCATTTTTATAGCTTTCTGCTGATAAACCTAAAATATCAGACCAAGCTTCGTTTAATGCACCTGAGGCATTGGCATAAACTAAATCTGCAGTTTTGTCAGTAATACCATGGGTAAATTCATGACCAATAATGTCAAAATCTGAAGTAAAATCGTTTAAACCACTTGATGCTTGACCGTACATCATTTGACTACCCGTCCAATAAGCGTTAACAACCCCCATATCAACACTAGAAACTAATGCCATACCATTGTTATCTAACGAATCACGACCAAATTTACTTTGATAATAATCATAAACCTTTGAAGCACCGTCATGTGCTCGCTGAGCCGCCGCATTGCTGCCACAACTTTGATTATTAGTACACACTAAGCTTCCTGGTGCCGAATTAGCAGAACCACCATTTAAGGTGTAAGTACGCCAAGACTTAGCTGAATGAATTTGAGGATCACGCGTTAGTACGTCAAAGTTAGTCGCATCAAAATAGATGAAGTCGCGGCCGAAATCTGCTCCGCCATTATCCCAAGAAACCTCAATACGGTAAGCAAGTTTGGTTTCATCATAAAATGGTAAATATACGTATACTAATTCAGGTTCACCAGACACGTCACCAATACTTTGCGCTGCAGCCATAGCTTTATTAGCACTACTGTTTCGAGAGCTGCTCATCACCGAAGCCATACTCGCTTGTTCTTGATGTGCTAAATGTCCCGTCACCGAGTACACATCACCTGAACCACTGCCATTACTTAAAATACCTGCATTTGAATCAGCATGAATGATCATACTGGTTCCGTATACTTTAAGGCCGTTAATGGTTTGGTCAAAATGTGTATGACTTTTTCCTAATTCATCAACCCACTGGCGGCGAACTTTAAAATTTTCATTACCATTAGCGCCAAACTCTGGCTGACTATCAATTATTGACTTTAATGTTTGAATAGCTGAGTTATTTGACATGGTGCCAAGCTCACCAGTGACAAATGAAGGGTTACCATTTGCCGTTTGCGTTTGAATATTCATTGACGTTACGTCAGTTGCCAAAACGTTAAATGATGAAGCGGCAAGTGTAGCGCCCACCATTAACGATAGCCTTGTAACTTTGTAATTTTTATTCATTTTGTGCTTCCTATGATTTGAGAGGTTCAATTGAGTAGTGCATTCAATTGCCATTTTTATTTATTTATTAAGAGGACTGTCCCACTTAAGAAATTTGTAATCAGTCTTCGCTGACCAAATCAAACTAGCAGTAAATATTTTAATTAACAAAATATTTACAATAAATTCACAAATAAAAAACAACAGCAAATGTAACGAAATGTGTCCACAAAAAGATTGCAGATTGTATAAACATATAAACAACTATTTTTCATAAGCTTAAAGCCTATAAGTAAAATTGCATGCATTATCTTGTCACTAAAAAATAGACAAATAGCACAAAATTTATCAGATAAAATCGACCGAAATTTATAACAAAAAGAGCATACTCGAATAAAAAACACTCAAAACAAGACCAAAAAATGAACAAAACTCAAATAAGTTGAACATAATGGATTAAAGACTTTATTGAAAATCACGCATTAAAAAAGCGCAATATTAATATTAATATTGCGCTTTTATGGCGATATTTATAGGCGTTATTTACACGCCATTATTTACACGCCATAGGGAGGCTAGCTTTCTTGTTTAATGATCTCTTTTGTATGCGCTAACCAATCCATCATTAACTGATAACCTAACGCTAACGCGACTGCACCGACAAACAAACCTATAATTCCTGCCCATAGCATTCCACCAATCGCACCAAGTAAAATAACGAGCATGGGAATATCCATACCACGCCCTAAAAATAATGGCTTTAAAAAAGCATCGCTGCTGCTAACAATAATACTAAAAATTAAGAAAACCACCGCAGGTGTCGTATCAGCTACTGAAAAATAATAAGCCGCAATTGGCCCTAAAATAATAATTGGCGGTAATTGCGCAATAGCTAACATAAGAACAGCTATAGCCCATAACCCAGCGCCTGGAATACCGGCAATCATTAAACCAGCGCCTGATAGTAGCGATTGAATAGCAGCCACACCTAACACGCCAGTAGCTACGCTGCGAATAGTCGCTATTGTAGTGTCTATCGTTCTTACTCCCGACTCATCCATTAAACGAATCATTAGCGCGCTGATCCCTTTATGGCAAGCTTGCGATTTCGTCATAAAAACAGCGGCAATAATTAACGACACAATAAATTGCAAGATACCGCCACCTAAGCCAATTACAGCTTTTAACACCCAAGCTGATGCATGCTTGACTTGAGCTCTATATTGTTCTGCAACTTTCGCCAAATCTTCTGAAGAATTCTGCCAAAACACATACGTTTGTTCGCCAATTAGTGGCCATTCTTTAACGCTTTCATTCGGTCTTGGAATTTTCAAAGTCCCATCTTCTATGCCCGTGTATATCGTATGAGCAGAATCAATAGAAGAAGAAGATAATTGAATCGAAGGTAAAGCAATCATCGCGATACCTAATATTGCAATTACCGTAGATGCTAATGCTTTTCTACCTTTCAGTATTGATGTCAGTTTCTTATGAACTGGGAACAATGCCACTGCCATAATTGCCCCCCAGATCACTAATAAAATGAAAGGTTCAATAATTTGAAAACACCAGAAAAGTATCAGTGTTATAGCCGCTAACTTTATAGCGATATCAATAATTCGACGATTAAACTCTCGACTACTGTCAACAGGTTGTTCTTGACTCATACTTGCCTCTTCTATTTTTAATTATTTGGTGTAATACAGTGTGTAAAAAATTAGCGCTTATTCGATACCGCTGACATATGCGAACCCACTAAGCTAGCCACTAAAATAGCTAAATAAAACTGCCCAACAACGGCTTCTAAGTATACTAAAAATCGTGCCACTGGCTGAGTAGGCGAAATATCACCGAAACCAACGGTTGTTAAGGTAATAAATGAAAAGTAAATAAAATCAGGAAATAAAGTGAACCACTCTTTGCTATTTTCTAAGCTTAGAAAGGCGCCCTCAAATGATAACTGCATAAGGGTATAAAGTATTGCCCAAATAAGTCCCATTAATAAATACAAACAGATAGCGCCTAATATTTTATTTCCATCAACATCTCCAGTAAATAATACCTGCTTTGCGGTTTTATGGGCAGTAATAACAAAGAAAACGAGCAGGGAAAACAAATGCAGATGATCTAAACCTCTCATATCGAGCCAATAGCTTAACAAAGCAATGATCACAATTGCACATGGAAATATTAATGCCCGACGAAAAAGCAATCGCTCAGATTCTACTCCCCAAACAGCAACAATAAGTGTAAGTACCATAGTCGACTGCATTAAATGTTGAACAGAATGTGAAAAAAATTGTTGCGCGAGTGCAGTACCGAGTAAAAGAAGTATCAATGAAAAAGTTAAATAAACGAAGTTGTCGTTTTTGCTCATTTTTTTCAAGAGATTACCTTAACAGTTTTAATTATTTTTTAGATTCTACATGGTCTTATAAAAGATTAATAGCTACAAAACTCCATGTTAATAAACGATTTTAGAATAAGTGAGCCAGTCGGTTGTGCTTTAAAAATCATCAGGTTAAATTAGATTTATAGAAGCTATCTAGTTGAAATCTTACTGCGTTGTCAGCTCTATTTGTGACACAATCATGAACAGCCCTTAATATTTAACTGTTTGTTGTAACAATTTTTTCGAAAGCACAACAAGTACAAATCATTCAAACTTACCCTTAATTTGAGGTTACCCATGAAAAAACAAGTCATTTTACTACTATGTACTGCCGGCATATTTTTAGGTTGCACTAATAAAACCAATACAAATTTAACTTTGGTATCAGAACAAAGTTTGCAAGGGTCTTGGCAAGTGGAGATGATAGATAACTTACCCGTGATGGATCGCAGTCCTGCAACGCTAATATTTAATGAAAATGGTCGGTTAGCAGGTAATAGCTCTTGTAATAGAGTCACGTCAAGCTATCAGTTATCAACAGATAACAAAGCAAATACCAGCAAATTAACACTTGGTCAATCTGCTGGTACAAGAATGATGTGTACTAAAGCGCAAATGCATCAAGAGCAACGTTATTTAGAAGCTCTCCCTAAAGTCACGCAAGTTAGCATTGAAAACGGTATTTTAACACTAACTGATGATAATCAGCATATTCTGTTTAAAGCCAGTAAATAGCCACTTACCTATCTTAGCATTGCCAAGCGTTGTGCTTGGCCTTGCTCTCGATCAACATAATGAAACCATTGTTGAGCGGTTTTTTTCACTTGATTATATTTTTGCGCTTGGGTAAAAGCAATTTTTGATAACTCATATTTCTTCAAGTTAAAGTTCGCCATTCCTTCAACTAAATACATAGTACCCGTTTGTGCTTTAAAGCTGTCTCCATTATCTCTTTGTAATGCTTTTTTAGCCGAGTTTATAGCATATTCCCATTGCTCTAAATTTAGGTAAGCTTGGGCTAGTTGAGCGTCAAATTTACCAGAGTCTGCAATATCCGACGCTTTAATTAACACGGGGATCGCTTTTTCGTCATCTTTCGCGGCGATATAAGCTTGTGCCAACAGGGCTAAATACTTTTCTTCGGCGGTTACCACACCACTAGCAATCGACTCTTCTAATAACTTAGCCGCTTTGTAAGGCACATTATGAAAACGATAAAGTTGTGCGAGGGTTAAAATATCTGATGATTTAGTGATATACCCTGCTTGCCACGCAGCTTCCATAACCGCTAATTGCTTATCTTCTTGATCAATTTCGCCGTACATTGCACTTAATTGTAACCAATATTCAGCTTTTGAATAATGTCTAACAAGTTGCTCCATGACTTCGGTGACTTTTTCAGGTTGCTTTAATTCAAAATAATTAGCACGTTGTAAAACCAACCAATTTTCCTTGGCTATTTTTTCAGGATCAATCGATAAAGCCTGCTCAATATGGTCTAACGATTTTTGAAACGATTTATTCTGATAGTAAACTTGAGCGAATAACATTTCTTGGTTAGCAGTTAATTTTTTGCCATTAACCTCTTTCCATTGAGTTAAATACACTAAGGTTTGATCAAAGTCTTGCTGTTGCATTGAAAGCTGTGCTAACGAATATAGTGTTGAAAGATATAAAGAATCAGGGATCCCATCTTCAGCGATAACCTTTTTAAAACTATCAACAGCTAGCGAAATATCATCATTCCCGTAATACATAAAACCATAAAAGTTAAACAGCATGGCGCGTTCATAACTGTTTAAGCTATCTAAACGATCTTTTACAGCATCAAGAACATCAAAACCCTCAATTTTATCGCCTTCATCTGCAAGCTTCTGAGCTCTTGCTAGTTGAGCATAAACACGATTTCGCATTGCCGGCACTTTTTTTGACCTCTTTGCTACGTTAGCTGTTGGCTTGTCTTGCTTAGTTTCTGCCGCTTGTGCTTGCCCTTGCTCAAAGGCAAGACCTGATATCATCAACAAACTTGTTGCGACTAATGAACCGATAACTTTAATCATGAGACCTCCTAACCGTCTATTTCAAAAGATATTTTGTTTTGTACACCTGCAACTTCCATTGCTACGCCATCCACAACTCTTGGCTTATATTTAAATTTCAGTGTTGCTGCTATTGCTGCTCGATCAAAGATGTCAGCGGGTTCGGCTTGTATAACTACAGGATCACGCACTGAACCATTTTTAGTGACAACAAACTCAACAATAACAAAGCCTTCAATTCCTCGGCTTTGTGCTCGACGAGGGTAAACTGGTGCAACTTTAACTATGGGTAAGTAGTCACCGTCATTGCTGTCTAAGCTTAAACCGCCCGATAAACCTACATCTGCTTGAATGTCTGCAGAAAAATTAGCACTTACGGCTTCAGCATTCGGATTAGTTTGCTGCATTTGTGGTTGCACCATTGGCGGTGGCGGCTCTTTAGGCTTTGGCGGCTTTTGAGGTTTGCGATCTTTTTTCACTAGTGCTTGTTCTTTTTTCAAACGAATAAAGTCCAACACATTGCCTTTAGGAGCTTCTGTCATTGCATCATTACCACCTGCAATCAGTGTTTGCATACCAAAAAGTAAGAAAAAAGTCGTGATCATCGCCAACACCAACCCAATGGCGTAACGCACATAAATATTGGCTAACATGTTTTGCATAATTAAGCCTCTTGAGCGGCAATCGATACATCAAATACACCGGCAGCACGAGCTGCATCCATTACTTTGATTAAAGTATCTGTCGTTGATTTTTTATCTGCTTGAATCACCACGGTTCCTTGTGGGTTTTCAGCTTTTAAACGCTCAATATTGGCTTGTACGGCACGAATATCAATTTTACGTTTATTAATCCAAATATCGCCTTTATCACTAATCGCAACTAAGATATTTGCGCGTTGCTTTTTAACGGCTGTAGCAGCATCGGGGCGATTGACATCAATACCTGCTTCTTTAACAAATGAGGCAGTCACAATAAAAAATATCAGCAGAATAAACACCACGTCCAACATGGGAGTCATATCGATGTCTTCTTTCTCGTCTTGTTCTTGTAATAATTTAGCTAAAGGTGATCGCATGATCTTTTCCTTAAAATTTTGTTTGGATTACGTAAACCTAAGCGTAATCAAAACTTTTATTTATTAACTATCAATCGCTTCTTAATGAGCAATTGGCATACTATCTTCAAGTAATTCGGTTTCTCGTTTCGCTTTTCGTTGTAACCAAGTCGAAGCAAATACCCCAGATAGCGAACCCACCATGCCCGCCATCGTAGGGATAGTGGCTCTTGAAACTCCTGACGCCATAGATCTCGCATTACCACTACCCGAAACAGCCATAACATCAAACACTTCTATCATTCCTGTTACCGTGCCTAACAAACCTAACAACGGACACAGCACCACTAACGATTGAATTAAGGGTAAATTATTCATTAACTTGGCATGACCTTGTGCGATAAGCCCAATACGAATTTGCTCCGCATTCCATGACACTTGCTCACTTCTGCCTTCCCAAGTAGCGCGTAATTGCTTTTTAAGACCACGGTAACTGAAAAAGAAAAAACCGATACGCTCAAAAATAAGTAACCACATCAAACAAACAACCCCAGCGATAACGGTCAGTACCTGACCGCCAGTGTCTAAAAACTCAATGATGGTTTGCATCATTTCGCTAAGCATGACCATGGTTAAGCTCCTTGCTCTGCTCGCTGAGCAATAATGCCGGCACTTTCTTGTTGTAAGATATTTATAATGCCGCGACTACGGGTATTTAGCATTGTTGAGATAAATACCATTGGAATGGCAACGACTAACCCAAGAACAGTTGTAACTAATGCTTGCGAAATACCGCCCGCCATTAACTTAGGATCGCCAGTACCAAATAAAGTAATCGCTTGGAAAGTAACAATCATCCCCGTCACCGTACCGAGTAAACCAATAAGCGGCGCAACCACTGAGATAATTTTTATTACCGTTAACTTCTTAGACAAAACAGGCACTTCACGTAAAATAGACTCTGAAAGTTTAAGTTCTAATGTGTCGGTATCAGCATCAGGGTTTTCACTTTGTACTAACATGACTCGACCTAGAGGATTATCGTTACTTGGCACACTTGCTTTTAATTGACGTTTTACTTTATTACCAATAATGAACAAGCTGATAAAACGTTCAATAGCGATAAGTAGTCCGATAGCACCGATAAGCAAAATAATATAACCAACTGTACCGCCCTGCTCGATTCGCTCAACCACATCAGGTGCTTGCACAAGTAAGTTTAAAATTGAACCACCCGTTGGGTCTAATGCGAACGGTACTAATTGACCTTTGTTGTTGGTTAGTTGTTTAGCACTTTCTAAGTAGCGAGCAGAAGGTTGTCTAATTAACTCAGCTACCGTACCCGTTTCATCTATGTATTCTAAATACTTACCATTAGCAGCAAGGTTAAAACCACCTACTCGTGTTACTTGTGCACTTTCTTTGTCACCGTTAGCTTTAACAATTTCACGATTAAAGGTGGTGACTTTGCCGCTTTGTGTCATTTCGCGCTGTAATTCAAACCACAAACGCTCAATTTCTTCAATAGAGGCAAGTTTTGAGCTTGAGCCCATGCTTACAGCTAGTTCATCTAAAAATAACGTACGGTCTGGAATTTGAGCTGAAATAACCGATGTTTGAAACTTACTACGAGTATCGCCAGCCACTTGCTGCAATACACCAAACAATTCTTTCAACTCACCCATTCGTTTGTTAAGTGCGTCGGTTTTATTAGCCAGAACGATTTCATTATCTTGAAAACGAGTTTCAAGTTGGTTACTGACAACAATCGCTTCATCTCTTTGTTGTATTGCTTGATTTAAATATTGATTTTGTAAATTCTTTTTAGCTGTAAACTCAGCCTCACGAGCTTTGTTTTGTTCACTTTGTGCAATATTTCCTTGCGCCAGTGTTGCTAACAATTCATCTAAACTTGCGGCTTCTTTTGCTTGAACAGACCAACAAGTTGCTGCTAAACAGACCAAAGCAGTTAACAAGCTGTAGCCTTTATTTTTTTTGATAGTTAAACGTGTTTTCATCATAATTCCTTCGTACAGTCAGCCGTTATTGTTGTTCAATAATTGGTACAATCATTAAGTCTGGGGCAAGTTGTTTACGTGCTATTCGTAAACCTTTGTTAATACCCAAGCGGTAATCACTGTCTAGTGGTTGCCAACTTTTACTCGATTTTTGCCATACGCCCATCGTGTTACCATCGCGCGTTTTGTACACTAAACTCACACGACCTATACGAAGAAAATCAACATCTTTTTCACTACCATCAACAGTTAAAATGCCAGTATAAGCTTCAATAGTTCGACCATAATCCACCTCGACCTGGTAAGCTTCTAATACGCGGCGAAATTTTTCAGACACGGCAATATCAGAACGCGTAATCATCTCTTTTAAATCGGTAATACGCTTTGCTCTTTCTTGTTCTAAAAAAGGCACATCAAGCGCGACAAAAGACTCAAGTGTCGTGATCATACGAGACATTAATGGCGAGATTTGTCGTTCAATAATGCTCACTTGCTCCATTGACGTTGCTAACTCATCCAACTGTGATAATTGATGATCTATTTGCTGCTGCATTTGCAAGTTGTACACTTGCAAACCATCAAATTCTTTATTAACCGTTTTAAACTGCTGCAATTTTGTTTGGGTTTGTTCGGTTAACTTATTAACTTTTTGTTGAGATTTATTGGCCGATTGATTAATTTCTTGCCCTGCGTTAACCACACTATTAAGTTGGTTGTCTTGTGTAACGTCGGCTTGTGCAAAACAAAACGCAGAACTAACACTTGCGCCTATTAACAAGCTCGCTTTAAGCACTTTCGCTAATGGGTGATATTTCATGAGTAAACCTAATTGAGTAAACCTTAAAAATAAGGTTATGTTTTAATTTATAGGCTCAGTTTAATAATGAAATGTTACAGTTGGGCGTCATAAATATTGCAGATTTATTAAATGACAGATTAGTGACAGATTTTTTACAAAGGAGGAAAGGTGATGATGACTTCATCACCGGTTTAAGTTGAATTTAGCGTTATGATCGTACGCAAGAGTTGGCATAAAAATCCTTTTGATATGCACAATGATAACTAACATAACCTGAGCTCGGCTTAACAAATATTTCTCTAGCAACTATTTTTCCTTACTTCTTCGTTAAATTTTTTGCAATAGGCCAGCTATTGACGCGAAATTTGCCTTGAATTAAGAAAAACTATCGAGCTAGAGTGGAGTAATTACAGCTAAGCGCTCTAGTACTTACCAAGATTTAAAACGATGACTAAATTAGTGACTAAAATTGATAACCCACTTGGAACATACTGCCGATACTCATGCCGTCATCGGTATTTCCTGCGGTCACGGAAAAACCTACATTAAATCCAGAATCAGCAATACCGCTAAAAAAATAATGATAACCTAAGCTTCCACCGTATACTGCTTTACGATCATAATTATTAGACTCGCTGCCTATAACACCAACATATACGCTGGCACCATGCTTTGGAGTTTGAAAATCAAAAATATCTGTGCTGACCCAACCAATGCCCGCACCACAGGTTTCACCGTAAATAGTTGAATAGCTAACACAACCTACGGAAATATATTTGATATCAGTAGCTGATTGCATACCGGCATTAATGCCAATCCCACTATAAAAACTGCCTGCGCCTAAACCAAAAGTTAACTTGTTATTGGCTAATACAGAAGATGAAATAACGAGGAGGGTTAAACAAAAAAATAATTGACTAAAAGCTCTTTGAATAGTGTTCAAAAATAATCCTTACTTTATAAAAATGTTAATTTTGCGCTTTATAATTTTTCCTATTAATTTTGCAATTTGGATCAACCTTTTGGGTATCACAAAATGGCTTTTCTGGTTTAACTAATACCTCTTGTCCGTTAGCTCCCACTTTAACGCCTGTACAGGATATTAAAAGGCATGAAATTAAAATAACGAAAAGTGTATTCACTTGCATAAAACGGCTCTCATCCATGTGCAAAAATTAATAAGATCAGAAAGATACACTATTATTGAAATGTTTAAAATAGTTTTTAAGCAATGGCTTAAACGACTGAATTACTCAATAAAGATAAATTTCAGAGTTAAACCATTGCTCAATAAACGTTTAATGAAGTGATAAAAGCCACTTAACTTTTAGGCATCAAATCTAACAGTGCATAAACCGTCGCTTCAACACCCGCCTTTACTGAAGGCTCTGGTGATACTTTAAACTGTGGACTATGATGACTACCCACTTTTTCTCCGCCTGCTTCTGCTCTATCAAAATCAGCTTTAGGTGTGCCACCTACAGAAAAATAAACACTAGGAATGTATGGTTCCATAGTAAAGAAACCAAAATCTTCTGCACCCATGCCCGTTGTCGCTGGAGCAATAAGTGCATCATCCCCCATTTTGTTTGTTAATACTTTTTTTACTCGCTTAGCCATCGCTTTATCATTCATGGTGGGCGGGTAAGAGAATTCATCAACAACCACTTCCGGTAATTTATCTTCGGGCATACCTGCTGTTCGAGCTGTACCTATGGCGATTCGCTCGATGGCAGAAAGTAATTGTGCTCTAACTTCAGGGTTTAAACTTCTTACCGTTAACTGAAGCTCTGCTCGGTCTGAAATAATATTATGTTTAGTTCCTGAATGAAAAGCACCAACCGTTATTACACCAGCATGACGAGGAGCAAGCTCTCTGCTAACAACGGTTTGTAAGTTATTAACAATTTGAGCGGCAATAACAATAGGGTCTTTGCCTTGATGCGGATAAGCACCATGCGC
Source organism: Colwellia sp. SU-HH01217 (assembly GCF_057543495.1). Classification (NCBI taxonomy): domain Bacteria; kingdom Pseudomonadati; phylum Pseudomonadota; class Gammaproteobacteria; order Alteromonadales; family Colwelliaceae; genus Colwellia; species Colwellia sp. SU-HH01217. Next base: position 38,321 of record NZ_BAAJLX010000004.1, read on the forward strand.
ACCGATACCATGAACTATGATGTCGACCATGTCAGCGCCTGCATACGGTGAGCCTTCATCAACGGTAACTTTTCCTGCTACAGAATTAGCATCAACATGAAAGGCTAAAGCATAATCAGGCTGACCAAAACGCTGCCAGAGATTATCATTCATCATGGCGGATGCGCCTGGGCCTTTTTCTTCTGCAGGTTGGCCAATCAACATTAACGTACCTGACCACTCATTTTTGATCGATGCCATGTATCTGGCAGTGCCTACTAAACCTGTAATATGAACATCGTGGCCACAGGCATGCATAACAGGTACAAGATTGCCATGCCAATCTTCCATGATAACTTTTGAAGCATTAGGTAAACCTGAAAGCTCCTTAACAGGTAAGCCATCCATATCAGCACGTACCATTACCGTGGGTCCAGGGCCATTTTTCATCAAAGCAACAATGCCAGTACCACCTACATTTTCAGTCACTGTAAATCCAACGTCAGTTAGCTCTTTTGCTAATCTTTTTGCCGTTTTATGTTCCATTAAAGATAATTCAGGATTCTGATGAAAGTGATCCCACAAAGGGCCTAAATGCTGTTGATAGTCTTTATCAATCGCATCAGATATTTCAGAAGCATAAACGCCGGCTGATGCAGTTAACAATGTACTTAAAATTAACGCTGTATAGGTTTTTTTCATTATTATTATCCATGGTAGAAGAAGGAGGCGTTACAATATTGTTTAAAATTAATGCTACCTCAGTAGCATTAATTAACAGGTAACCATTTTAATCTTGTCGTTATTGGTACGCATTCGCTAATCTTTGGTGATTAGCCATAGCGCATGTAAAACTCCGGGTATATAAAAGATAAGGCATAATACGATATTAATTACTAAATCTTTACCAGCACCACTTTTAAGAAAAACCGCAATTGGTGGTAATAAAAGCGCTAAAAGAATGTGTATTAATTTATTCATGAATACTCTCCATTTTAAACTTAATTAGTGTATACATTTTTTGTTTTTAGATTTTAAACGTTTAACCGTCACCTAACATTGTCTAGGCGTTATTCTACTGTAACAGGTTATTCAACAATTTCTACTTTATGAAAATTCAAGCTTTAGTGAAAGTAATCTGTTCGTGCTTTAAAAACAAAAAAGCTAAAGATAACTATCTGTCATCTTTAGCTTTTTTAGTTCACTATTATTATCGAATTAACTTATCGAATTAACAATAGCTACCTGCGCTATCGCTTAACTGACAAAGCGTTATTCAAAATTCCATTTCAATGCCACTTCAAAACCTACGCCGCGCGTTTCACTGCGAAGTAAGGTATCGTCAAATTCAATACGTTTTTCTTGATCAAGGATGTTAGTCACCTTAAACCTTAACGTTGAAGAGTACGTTGGGTAATAAGTGTAAACTAGATCGAGTGAATGAAACGGTTTTTCGTAGGCATCATCTTTTCCATCAATTCCTGGAATGATAATTCTGTCGCCAAACACGTTATACGCGAGTGTTGCTGAATGATTACCGTTCGGTGCGTCGTAACCAAGGTTAAAGTTAACAACGTACTTAGAATGCCCTGTCATTCTACGATCAGGGTTGGTAATCGTGGTAGATACACCCGTTTGGTCAACAACATTTTGGGTATCGATGCTAATATCAGAATCGCTTAAAGTTAAGTTTCCTGACATAAAGAAGTCTTCGCCAAACTCCCCTAAAAAAGTCACATCTTTTAAAAACTCTAATTCAACACCGTACACTTCACCGTTTTCAGCGTTAGCAATACGAATAAGCGGTGGGCCATCTTGCGCTGGTGATTGAACCGCTTCAATCGGTTTATCCATATCTTTGTAGAATAAACCCACCGAGACATTTTCACCTGTTGTTAAATACCATTCCCAACGCAAATCGTAGTTAAGAATATCGGTACTTTCGACACTTGGCGTACCGCCTATCGGAAAACCTGTTAATGGGTCAAGGTAAGTAGCAGGTGCGACTTCTCTAATATCAGGACGAATGATAGTTTGTGCAACTGATGCACGAAACTGAACTTCTTCGCTCATCATATAGGTTAGTGCAAGTGCTGGGAAAAAATCATCTTGCGCATAAGCAAGCTTTTCTAAATCTTCAGTCGTTGGTTGCGCGGGTAAGTCAAACTGCCCAGTGGCAGGATCAAGCGGAGCAACAACTTGACGGTAATCTTCCCATCGAACACCACCAGTAACACGCCATTGTTCAGCAAATATAACATCGGCTTCGGCATAATAAGCATCTACTAATTGTGCCGAATAATAGTCATCACCGGCAATAGACGTATCACGAATAATCATTTCGTTACCGCTAAGTGCATGATTTAAGATCACTTCATCGGTTAAAATATCACTCATTTGATGACCACTTAAATCAATAGAGTCAAACGCTAAGGTATTAAGATCAATTCGGCGAGCAAATGAATCACGCGATTTCTCAATAAAATCGGCGCCTACTTTAAACTCAATGTCTGCGCTGTCGAGTGTTAATGGAATTGACGCATTAAACCCGTAGTTTTCAACTTTGTCGTTTAAGTCTTGAAAACTATAACGAGATGCCGTAGTGGCTTTTCGTAATGAGCTTTCAGCAACTAAGTCGAACTCTCCATTTTCAATACCATCGCTTGAACCGTCGGCGATAATATAACGGGTTCTAATATTACCGGGTGCATAACGATTAGCAGTGGCATGTGAGTACTTCCAATCTAGCCCTAGGTTAAACAATTGTGGAAAATTATGCGTACCGCGCAATTGATTTGCGATCATTTCACGCTCTTCATAATTAACTTCACTGTCGCGCACACGTAAACCATCGCTTAGCAATACATTATTGGTATTTCCTAATTTTTCTTTAACTTCATCGCGTGTGTCACTTAAATAAGTTGAACTAAAATCAACGCGATGATTGCGTAAGTATTCAAGACCTAAGTTGAGCGTACCCGCCAAACGTACCGAGTGCTCAGTAACTTGTACATCGTCAAAACCTCGCACTAACGACCAAACATCATCTCCTTGATTAACAAAGTCTTGGCCTTCGTATTGGTCTGAGACTTGCCATTGATTATCATAAGAAACTGACGTTAAATAGCCGAATCTGAAATCGCCTGATTCAAAGTTATCACCTAAACTTAAATCGATACCAGTGGTTGGCGAAATCGACTCTAAATAAGGGTCATAATCACGATTTAATTGTGCCGCAATTTCGCGATTTTCTTGCTGCGACAGCTCATTTAATGGGTGGTAGTTCTGCCATAAATTTTTAAGATCAGCTGGTGCAGCTCGAGTACCATCGTCTTTGCCATACCAATCGTTACCGCCACCGTCATAGACAAAGCCATCATCTAAGTTATCTTTGTTGTTGCCTATATTAGCGGAGATATTAAACACAAAATCACTAGGGATAGTTTTCAATCGAATATCAACATTACCGCCACCAAAATGCGCTGGCATTGACACCGAGTATGACTTTTGAACCGATAACGATTCAATAATAGTTGAAGGAAATAAATCTAATGGAATAACGGTGCGTGTTGGATCAGGGCTAGGCACTGCGGCACCATTTAATTGAGTGCTTGAATAGCGTTCCCCTAAGCCACGCACATAAATAAACTTTCCATCAACTAAGGTTAAGCCAGTCATACGACGCAATGCGCCTGCTGCATCACTGTCACCTGTGCGTGCAATTTGTTCAGCACCTAAAATATCAGCGATGAAGGCTTGAGATTTACGCTCTTCAATCACGGCACTCGCGGTGCCTTTTAAGCGGCTAGCTTTAACTACCACTTCTTCTATTGCTTGTTCTTCAACACCATCAAAACTGTCATTAGCCAATGTTTGAAGGCTAGATAAACTAAGCGCGCTAGTCAATATTGCTACTGTTAAACGCGTTAAACTAAATGCTTTAGCGTTGGAGTTCATCATTTGTCCGTTAGGGAGTTTTTGCTTGTTCATTTTTAACCTCATGATAAGGAGAACTGTAAGGTAATTATTGCTTGGGCAATGAATTAAATAAGTAATACATAAATCGTTAATATTCAGCCGTTAACGATGTGCTCGGTAACGGCTGAAACCTTGTGTGACCCCTTTAACTTAAAGGCTTATCACTTTATCCATTACTCTAAACCTACCGTCCAACCTTGCGTCCAGTTATTCTCTGAACTTACCGCACCAACGTGGTCAGCATTGTCAAAGAATGCATCGCCAGTAAAATCTTTAGGTGTAGTCGTATCTATGGTGAAAATACCATTAACCACATCATTTGCTGCTGTCGCGGTGCTATTTGCTGTATTCTGATTTAACACCCAATCTTGCGTATCAAGTAATACAGTGCCATCACTCGCTTTAGCCGATTTGAAGTTTTCATCACAAGCAAATACTGAGTTGCTAATTACCGTGTCGCCAGCAATAGCTTGGTCAACAGTTATTGATGTGGTTGCTCCACCTTCAATTTCAAAACACTCACCCATACCACTTGCGCCTGTTACCACAAAGTTGAATAACTGCGCTTTAGTACCTTCGCGTAAATAAACGCCTTCTGAGTCTTTATCTGCACTGTCGAAACCGTTACCTATAATCGTCATGTTGGCGATTGTTGGGTTAGATTGAGGTAATTTATTAGGTGTAGAACCGTCGTTATCACCCTCAATACCGCGATTTGCTTCACCATTATTTGGTGCATGCTTAACAAGTACATATTGCAGGTTACCGCTAAAGCCGTTATCCCAATCAACACTGTCATCTTTGTTTGATGTTAAAACGACATATTTTGCATTGACCGCGCCACCGAAAAATTCGATACCGTCATCGGCGTTTTCATGTACTTGAATAAATTCAACCTTAGTGCCCGAGCCAACGCCACCAAAGGTAATGCCGTTAAGTTCGTTATCAGGAGCTATTTCATAACCGGCATGCTTAACAACAACGTAGCGTAATGTTCCAGAACTATCGCTGTCATCAGTTCCACCAAATACCGCACCTTCTTCAACACCTTCTACTTGAAGCGCACAATCACTTCCATCTGTTGGACATTTGTTTGATTGAGCATTACCAAGTAAAACAATACCGCCCCATTGCCCAGCACCTGTTGTGCCACCAGCGATATCTTCACTAGAAGTAAAAGTAATTGGTTTAGTTGCTGTGCCATTGGCTTCAATTTTTGAGTCTCGGCTAACAACAAGATAATCGTTACCAGAGCGACCAAAAACAGTTGTGCCTGCTTCAATCGTTAATGTCGCTGAATCAGCTTTATCGTCACCAACAAAAACTGCTCCACTTAAGGCATAAAGGTTGTTAGAGGTTAACGTTAAATCTGAAGTGATTTTCCCTGAAATTTGACAAGTAGTTGTCATGCCATCAGCAGGAGAAATAGCGCTTGTGCCTGTTGGACACCCTTCTACTTCGGCCGTTGCTGTAACTACACCGCCGCCGTAACCAAACGCCCAACCTTGTCGCCAGTCGGTTGTTCCATCAAGTGCGCCAATGTGGCTAACTGTGTCAAAAAATGCATTCTGCGTTGTCGCTACATCTTGCCCGGCATCTGCCGCAATTAGTAAAGACCCACTATCAGGAACACCTGACTCATTAATTAACAATGATGTGCTTATTGTGTTTGAAGCTTCATCAGTAAACCATGTCGCTAAGTCAAGCAATACAGAACCATCGTCTGCTTTTGCATTTTTGAAATTTTCACCATTGCTACAACCCATTACTGAGTTTTGCATAACAATTTTACCGCTATTAGCATTATCAACAGTTACAGAAGAAGTTGCTCCGCCTTCAATTTCTAAACATTCGCCCATTTCCGTTGGACCAGTCACTACGGCATTAATAATGGTTGCCGCTGTACCTTCGCGTAAATAAATACCTTCAGAGTCTTTATCAGCGGTATCAAAGTTATTACCAATAATGGTCATGTTAGCGATAATCGGGCTTGATTGAGGCTCTTTGTCAGGACTTGAACCGTCATTATCACCTTCAATTGCACGGTTAGCTTCGCCAGCATTTTTTGCATGTTCAATGTAAACATGCTGCAACATACCTTTATAACCATTATCCCAATCAACACTGTCATCTTTGTTGGCAGTTAATACCAAATGTTTAACATTTACTGCACCACCAAAGAATTCAACACCATCATCTGCATTCGAGTGAACTTGTAAGTAATCAACGTTAGTGTTTGAACCTACACCCGCAAAAGTTACACCATTTAATTCGTTATCAGGAGCAATTTCATAACCTGCATATTTCACAACTACATATTTTAAGCTACCAGAGTCATCTTCCCAGTCTGTACCGCCAAATACTGCCCCTTCAGATACACCTTCTACTTGTAGCGCACAATCACTTCCATCAGTTGGACATTTGTTTGAAGGCGCACTACCTAGAATTACCACACCACCCCATTGGCCAGCAGCGGTATCTTCACCTTTTACATCTTGTACCGATGTCATAATAATCGGTTGAGTTTTCGTACCCTCAGCCATTATTTTACCGTCACGGTGTATCACTAAATAATCGTTACCCGATTGGCCGAAAATAACAGCACCTGGTTCAATAGTTAATACCACATCATCGGTTGCATCAGCGCCCTGTCCGCCTACTTCTAATGCACCACTTATGGCATACATCACAGGCTTACCGTTGGCACTGGCAACTAACGTGGTGTTTTCTGTAAGTTTTGCATCAAGTACTTGCACTTGAACATCAAAACCTAATGCAGCTGAAACTTCAGTACTTAAGGCCGTATTAGATTTACCTGCAAGCGTGCTATCAGGATCTGTTGGTGTTGTAGGAGCGGGGTTGTTGATAACGGTATCACCAACTGAGTTGTCTACATCTGACGTTAAATTTATATCACCACCACAACCAACTAACGCCAAGCTTAAAGTTAACGCACTAGCAATTGCACTTGTTTTAAATTGTTTTATTTGCATTTTATCTGCTCCACAGTATTACACTGCCATTAAGAGGATTTAAATTTTGCAAACATGTTAAAGTGGAAAAATGACAGTAATGTGGAAGTTTTGTTTCGGTTTTATTGCAATTAGATGGCAGTTAGATTGCAACAATTATTAAAAATTGCTACAAAATATAATAGCTCAGAGATGAAGCTGTAGATAAGACTACCACAGCCAAATAGGTTAAACGGTAATTTTACCAGCTAAATACTGTACCGCTTGGCCAGATATAACAACCTTATCATCAATAACTTGGCAGTAAAGAACACCACCTCGACTGGACGCTTGATAGGCAATCAGATTATTTTTATTTAACTTTTCAGCCCAATAAGGCGCTAATCCCGTGTGTATTGAGCCAGTTACAGGATCTTCATCACCACCATTAGCTGGCCAAAAGTAACGAGAAATAAAATCGTACGCTGTTGATTGTGCCGTTACAACAACATCAAACGGTGCTAATTCGCTTAATAATGCATTATTGGTGGTAACCATTCGAACATCATTTTCGTTTGGATAAACAACAAAGTATGCTTGGTTATTTAATAACACTTCGCTTGGTGCAATCGATAAGCCATTGAGTAAAGCCGCTGGTACATCATCAATTAATTGTGGGCAAGTATTAGGAAAACACATTTCAAAATAACCGTCTTCTTTAGCGGTTACCACTAAATTACCAACCGCTTTCGCATAAAAATGAATCGTATTTACTTCGGTGTTTTTGTCATTATTGTGACAAGACTTAACCATGTTAGCAAAAATAACAAAAGAAGCCGCTAAGGTTGCATGACCACAAAAGTCAATTTCAGTGATTGGCGAAAACCACCGAATTTCATAATGTTGTTGATCTATTATTTTAACAAAGGCGGTTTCAGATAAGTTATTTTCTATCGCAATTTTCTGCATTAACTCATCGTTTAACCAGTGCTCAGTTATAATAACAGCGGCAGGGTTGCCTTTAAAAATAGAGTGAGTAAATGCATCAATCACATTTATGGTTAATTCCATAGTTATTCCTTTAATTGTTTTTTAAGCGGACATTAAACCTTTACAAATTCAGGAGCATATTAAAAGAAATATTAGCCAAAACTTTCTGCTCACTTGTGGGGCTGGTTTAAGCTCATAACGGTCGGTGATATTTAAACTCAGTAAGCTAACATTTACCACAGATGATACCTAATTTAGATACGAATTTTTTTTAATAAATATTCCGCTTCATTATTAAGAGTAAAAAAGCGGAATAATAAAATTACAGATACGAATATACTCAGTAACTGGATTTTAAGATCATCGTAAACAGTCAATGACTACTCACCAGTACATAAAGAGTTGCTTTAAAGATTAGTTACTCATTAAATCTTTAATTAACGTAATTTGTTTTTTTGCTACTTGGTTCTCAGGTTGTAATAAAAGTACTTTTTGGTAGTTGTCTAATGCTTGCTTGTATTGCTTCAAAACAGCATAAGTTTCACCTAGGCTATCAAAGGTATTTGCCACCTCTGGATGCATTTCTGTATTTAATGTAAATACAGCTAAAGCACCCTCGATATTGTTTTGGCTTATTAGTTGATAGCCCCATTCGTTTAATTCACCCACATTAAAAAATATGCCAAATTTATTTTCTATCCTGACAGTTATGTCCATTATATTTTTAAAATTATGTTTAGACACTTCTTCTTTCAATAGCTCAAACGGTACTTGCCATCCATTTTCTTTTTTCATATCCGCTAAATAGATGCTCGCTATTTCATCAACAAATTGAATGGGTAAAGCACCCATCAAGTTGGTCAGTACAATAATCGATAAATCGTCTTCAGGATAAATTATTAGTGTATTTGCATTTCCACCACTGGCACTGACACCTCTATGAGCTTTTCGATTTTCCACTTGCCATCCTATAGCGTAGCCATTTTCAAACGAACTAAACCCTGCTGTACGGCCATTATTTAACACAACAGGGGTCCATAAAGCGTCTAAATTTGATTCATTAATCAAAGAGCCATTTTGTAAAGCAATGACATAATGTGCAAGCTCGTTCGCATTAGTACTCATCCCTGCTGCCGTTCTCATCAGTGGTGCAAATTCACCATTTACTGTCCGTAGTTTACCGTTTCGTCTATAACGGTATTGGCTTGCTTGATTTGGAATTACATCTTCAAGATAAGCAAAACCTGCTTGCTCAGTAAGTGGCATACCGACTTTAGAAAGTTGATTGTGTTTAATGAAATTGGTAAATTCTTGCTTAGCCAACTTGTTAATTATCATCCCTAAAATCACATATCCTGTTTGATTGTACTGAAACTGAGAGTTAACTTTGAACTTTAATGGCTTAGTTTGCACCAATTTCCATGCTGCATTGGGAACATTATTAGCAATTAAATCGATATTACGTCCACTTAGAATATTCGGTAAACCCGAAGTATGAGCAAATAACTGTTTAATTGTAAAGTGGTGCCAAGACATGGGCAGTTCAGGTAAATGCCTACCTATTTCGTCATCTAGGTTGACTTTTTTTTGTTCAACAAGTTGCATGATAGCAACACCGGTAAACAGCTTTGTCATTGAATTGATAGGAAATATTGTTTCGTTAGTAACATTGACAGCATGCTGTAGGTTCGACTGACCATAACCTTGTGATTTAATGATTTTTCCGTTTTGAACTACAGCTAATTGTAATCCTGGAATTTTTCGTTCCACCATGATTTTCTGTATTAAGTCATCTGTTTCATCAGCGTAAACTAGTTGTGCAAGCATATTGCTCATTAAAGCAATTGCGCCAATAGCCGTAATTTTTAATATTTTCAATTTCTTCAGCATTCAATTTATCCTTTATATACTAAACATGAATTCCAATAATAAATATTCCTCTTCTGGGATCATCAAGAAGAGAGTCGTTATTGGATTATGTGTTGCCATACGAAAATTCGAAACAACGTTAACAAAAAGGGGATAATGGCGTAGTTCGAATAAACATTCGACCGACTAAAAAAGTCGAACCTTCCATTTATATTGGGGTAGAGAGGGTAATTGAAATTAATTTACTAATTTTGATAATTTATGAATGTAATTTTCTATATTGAGAAGGTGTCATCAAAAGGTGCTTTTTAAAGGCGGTATTGAACGATGATTTTGAATTAAACCCAACTTCGTACAAGATTTCTAATACCGTTTTTGGCTGTTGCTCATTTGCGATTAGCATTTCGGCAGCTAAATTTATTCGATACAAGTTTATGAAATCAAAAAAGTGTTGTCCTATTATTCTGTTGATTGTGATTGAAAGTTCACTGCTAGGTATATTAATTTGCTCTGCTAAAGTCTCTACGCTCAAAGAGGGATCTAAAAAAGGTTTATTCTGCTGCATGTAGCCCCTTAATCGCGTAACAATCGCTTGGTATTTTTCAGTTTCGATAATACTAGTTTTACCAGCAGTTGAGTGTTCTTGCCTTGCAGTTAGTTCATCCATCACTTCTATGGTGGAGCTGACTCCAGTAAATAGTTCGGGCTTGTGCAACGCTTGCCACAATATCCAACAAATACTCAATAACATCGAAATAATCATGATTAGTTGTACTAACCTTTCATATTCATAATTATGATAGATGGAGAACCTAAAAAACGCTCTTCCTAAGCCTATGATATAGATCAGAGTAAACAGAGATATTAGTTGGGTTAGCCAGCGCTTGTTTAATCTATCTGCATCAGAGTAATTCTCAACAACAACTTTTCGATATCTTATTATGTCCTTAAAAATGGCTAAAAGGTACAAGCCAAGTTGTACAGAAGTCATGAAATGAATAAAGGTTAATTCAGGAACATCAGTGAAGTTGTCATACCAAAGCTGTTTTGAGGCATCATCGACACTGAAAAAATTGGGTATCATCACGAGACAGGCAATGACGAAAGGAATAGCGTGAAGCAAGTGTTTAATTTTTAACTTGAAATCACTATAAATAGCTGCTTTAACATATAGGTATAAAGTGGGTCCGAGAAATAGTGAAATGTTATACCTGAGCATATCTAAATCGGGGTAAGCTTGGTAAAAGCCGTTAAAAATAATGTTACTCAGATCAATAACAGCAACCAGTAAATAAGCCGCAAATAGCTTATGACTTAAGCGCTTACCAGTACTGAGACTACAAAGAAAGGTGGCCACTAATAAATGAGTAAAAAAGACCACTAAAACAACATTCTCAAACATTAATACTACACTTTCAACCACTTAATTCTTTCCTGTTTAAAATGCTATCGGTGATTTTGATAGAGAAATTATCAACTGTTGCGGTGTCATGAATCATAACAACGTTGAGGTTATTTTACTTTTCACAAGTTCGTCTATTTTTTCATACTGATTAAAGTTAGCGGAAAAACTATTCTAACTAAGCAGCCATTATACAGTTTGGTAGCTGGCATATAAAGCGAGTAAGCTATTCTAATTTCATTCAAGCACCAACTCGTTTATCGTTCGAAATAACCAAAACCTATCGATATTAATGTAATGATTACTCTGCTGGAGGAGCTTCGATTCGTGAAACAAAAGCTTACGCCAGCACAAAGTTAGCATTAACTGTTTGATGATGAATGACCGCTGTGGTGACTTTCTTGACTATCAAGAGGAAGGTAGTTCAATGTTTCTTGAACACTAAAATAACTCAAGAATCTATTGATGCTAACTTCCGTTTTCGTATCAAAGCAATCATTAAAACCTCATACTAAATAATAAAATCACAAATTATAAGTAATCATCTAGGCATAAAAAAACCGAACATATTGTTCGGTTTTTTATCGACTTAATGTTTAATACAACACAAGATTAAGGCATCATCTCTTCTTGATCTGCACCTTCTTTTTCAATCACTTCTGGCATTAAATCTTCTTTTGAAATACCTAAAGCTAATGCGACTAAGCTGGCAACATAAATTGAAGAGTACGTACCAACAAACACACCAAAGAGTAACGCTGTAGCAAAACCGTGAATAAGCTCACCGCCTCTAAAGAACAACGCCGCTAATACCAGTAAAGTGGTAATTGAAGTAATAAAGGTACGACTTAATGTTTGCGATAAAGAAATATTAATGATTTCTTCTGGCGAACCATCTCGTATTTTTCTAAAGTTTTCTCTTATCCGGTCTGAAACAACAATGGTATCGTTAAGCGAGTAACCAATTACCGCTAGTATTGCCGCTAATACGGTTAAATCGAACTCTAAGCCCAATATGGCAAACAAACCAAGGGTTAATAATACATCATGAAATAACGCAACTACCGAGCCTACCGCAAAGCGCCATTCAAAACGAAAAGCAACATAGAATAAAATACAGATAAGCGCCGTTAGCATCGCTAAACCACCTTGCTCTGTTAATTCGTCACCAACACTTGCACCAACAAATTCAATACGGCGCATATCAATATTTTGGCCAGTACCTTTTTGTAGCAATTCTAGTATTTCATTACCTAGCATTTCAACTTTAACGTCTTCACGTAAAGCTAAACGTATAACGACATCGCGACTACTACCATAAAGTTGTACTACAGCGTCAGGATAACCGTTACTGTCCATTATTTGACGTAATTGCTTTAAGTCTGCCGCTTGGTCAAAACCTACTTCAATTAAAGTTCCGCCTGTAAAGTCTAGACCAAAGTTGAGTTTATCCGTTGCTAATGAAAACACGGAAATTATCATTAATATTGCACTAAATATCATCGCAATTTTGCGATATTTCATAAAGGCAACAGTTTCTTTTAATTGTAAAATTTGCATAATTATTTCAACTTATCCCTTTACTAAATTGAGAGCTTTTTGAGGCTTTTTCCACCCCAAATCATATTAACTACAGCTCGTGTACCTACTACAGAAGTGAACATTGAGGTTAAAATACCAATCGACAATGTTACTGCAAACCCTTTAATCGGGCCTGTTCCAATTGCAAACAAGATAACTGCCGCAATTAATGTAGTGATGTTGGCATCAATAATGGTTGAAAACGCAGCTTCGTAACCTTGATGAATCGATTGTTGAATCGACTTACCCTCACGCATTTCTTCGCGAATACGCTCAAATATGAGTACGTTTGCATCTACCGCCATACCAACCGTTAACACAATACCTGCCATCCCCGGTAAGGTTAAAGTAGCACCTGGGATTAACGACATTACACCGACAATTAGCACTAAGTTAGCACCCAATGCTAAGTTAGCTACCACACCAAATGCGCGATAATAAACCATCATAAAAATAAAGACTAAGCCAAAGCCCATAAGAATTGCTTGAAAGCCTAATTGCACGTTTTCAGCCCCTAATGTTGGACCTACTGTGCGCTCTTCTACAATTTGAATAGGCGCGATTAATGCACCGGCGCGAAGTAGCAATGCTAGATTATGCGCTTCTGCTGGACTACCTGCCCCTGTAATTCGAAAGCTTTTTCCTAAGCGCGCTTGGATGGTCGCAACACTGATCACTTCTTGATGCTTTTCAAAAATCAAATTGCCATCAGCATCTTTTTTATCCGTCGCTTTATATTCAATAAATACTGTTGCCATTGGGTTACCAATATTATTTTTGGTACCGTTAGACATTTTATTACCACCGCCTGAGTCTAATGAAATATTAACTTGCGGGCGAGAGTATTCATCAAAGCCAGATTTTGCATCGGTAATATGATCACCTGTTAGCATAATGCGTTTTTTCAATAATACCGGACGACCATTACGTTCATACAGTAAAATTGAACTTGCTGGTACACGCCCTTTTACCGCTTGGTCGATATCACCGGTTTGATCAACTAATCTAAATTCGATAGTGGCCGTCGCGTTTAAAATCTCTTTTGCTTTTGCCGTATCTTGCACACCCGGTAATTCAATAATTATGTGCTTTTTACCTTGGCGTTGAACTAATGGCTCTGCAACACCTAACTCATTTACACGGTTACGAATAATGGTAATGTTTTGTTGAAGGGCATAGTCACGAATTTCTTTGATTTTAATGTCTGACATAGACACTTTAAGTGTAAGCGTGTCTTCGTTGTCAAGCCAAACCATGTTTTGATAGCTTTTCTCAAGTAACGAAGAACCTGCATTAAGGTCTTCTACATTACGGAACTGAACAATAACATTATCGCCTTCTTGCTTAACGCTGCGGTAACGAATTTTTTCACTACGTAAATCAGTTCTAAAGTCACCCACCATTGCATCAACCGCTTTATTGATTGCTGCTTGCATGTTCACTTCCATTAAGAAGCTAACACCGCCGGATAAATCTAAACCTAACTTCATTGGCGTTCCGCCAAGCGCTGCTAACCAAGCTGGTGTTGCGGGCGTTAAGTTTAGTGCTACTGAATATCTATCACCTAAGCTTTCATCAAGTAAATCGCGTGCTTTTAGCTGCTCTTCAGTATCGTTAAAACGCACTAACACTTGGCCGTTTTCTAGGACGACACTGCGAGACGTAATTTTTTGTTCTGATAATTGAGTGCGGATATTGTCAACAGTGGCAAGGTCAACTTCAACGCCTCTAAGGCCTGAAACTTGAACAGCGGGATCTTCACCATAAATGTTAGGTAAAGCATAGAGTGCACCAAGGGCGACAATAAACATCACCATCAGTGTTTTCCATAATGGATATTTATTTAACACAAGTTATCCTTATAAATTTTATTTCTTAAACGTTATATCAATAGCTAAAACCTAGCATTTCTTTAACGCTAAGTACGACACCAATTTAGGCAGCAACGTTTATCTATTACTACTTAAATTAGCAATACAAATAATAACTACAAAGACTTCATGGTGCCTTTTGGCAATACTGCATTAATAGCCGCTTTTTGAAGTACAACTTCTGTACCTTCGGCTACACTGATGACGATAAAATCTTTTTCATCAGAAACTTTAACGATTTTACCTACAATACCGCCTTGAGTTAACACTTCATCACCTTTTGAAAGTGCTGACATTAAGCCTTTATGCTCTTTTACACGTTTAGCTTGTGGGCGGTAAATCATAAAATAAAATACCACACCAAAAACAGCTAACATAATCAACATTTCCATACCACCACCTGCTGGTGCTGGTGCGGCTGCGGCGTGTGCTGTATTAATAAATAAACTCATAATATCCTCATATTTTTCTTTTTAATAATAAATAAACTCTTGTACAAGGTGATGTTTTTCACCCACCTTTACTTCACTTTTTTCACTTCAATTCGGGTACAGGTAATCCACGTAATGCGTAGAATTCTTCAACAAAGTCGTCTAATTTACCTTGCTCGATTGCATCACGCAAACCTTGCATCACTTTTTGATAAAAATGTAAGTTATGCAGGGTATTTAACTGTGAGCCTAGTATTTCTTTACACTTGTCTAAATGATGCAAATACGCGCGTGAATAATTTTTACAGGTATAACAGTCACAAGTGTCATCCAATGGTCCGGTATCTGTTTTATGTGCAGCGTTTCTTATTTTGATTACGCCGTTATTAACAAATAAATGACCATTGCGAGCATTTCGTGTTGGCATAACACAGTCAAACATGTCGATACCACGACGAACACCTTCAACTAAATCTTCAGGTTTACCAACTCCCATAAGATATCGGGGTTTATTTTCAGGGATCAAGGGGGTGGTGTGATCTAAAATTCTGATCATATCTTCTTTAGGCTCACCGACCGATAAACCACCAATAGCGTAACCATCAAACTCAATGTCTTTTAAACCATTAATAGAGATTTCTCGTAAATCTTCATGCATACCGCCTTGGACAATACCAAATAACGCAGAAGGATTATCACCATGTGCATCTTTAGAGCGTTGCGCCCAACGAAGCGATAGCTCCATCGATTTTTTTGCTACATCATGGCTAGCAGGATACGGCGTACATTCATCAAAAATCATCACGACATCAGAGCCAAGACTACGTTGTACTTCCATTGAGCGCTCTGGTGTTAGCATAATTTTTTCACCGTTTACAGGTGAACTAAAACGAACACCTTCTTCGGTAATTTTACGCATTTTACCTAAGCTAAATACTTGAAAACCACCCGAGTCGGTAAGAATAGGCTTGTGCCAATTCATAAAGCCGTGCAACCCGCCATGTTGTTCAATAATTTCAGTGCCAGGTCGTAACATTAAGTGAAAGGTATTTCCTAATATAATGTGTGCACCTATCGCCTCAACTTCGTCGGTTTTCATGCCTTTTACCGTACCGTAAGTACCTACAGGCATAAATGCAGGGGTTTCAACAACGCCGCGATCAAAAGTTAATTTACCTCGTCGCGCTTTACCGTCAGTAGTCATTAATTCATACTGCATTTTATTCTTTTCTTCACTTGCTTTAGAAGCACTCATAGCTTTCTCCTTGCCCACTAGCGAAACAGGCTAGCGGCATTATTTACGAATTTTTTTACGAATTGATCACACAGTTTTTCTGGTTAAAAACATTGCATCGCCGTAACTGAAAAATCGATACTTTTCAGCCACTGCATGTTGATAAGCAGCAATAATATTGTCATAGCCTGAAAATGCACTCACTAGCATTAATAATGTTGATTCAGATAAATGAAAATTAGTGACAAGCGCATCAATAAGTTGAAATTGATAGCCAGGAGTTATAAAAATATCGGTATCACCATAAAATGGTGCTAACTCACTGCCATTTTCTTGCGCTTTTTTCGCTGCACTTTCTAATGATCGAACAGACGTTGTTCCTACCGCAATTACGCGACAACCTTTTGCTTTTGTTGCTGTTATTTGTTTAATAACTTCTGCTGGCACTTCAGCGTATTCAGCATGCATAACGTGATCTGCTATTTCATCCACTTTAACGGGTTGAAACGTTCCTGCACCGACATGCAAGGTAACAAAGGCAAAGTTAACCCCTTTCGCTTTTAATGTGGCTAACATGGCTTCATCAAAATGTAAGCCTGCCGTTGGTGCAGCAACAGCACCAGGTTTTTCATTGTAGACCGTTTGATAACGCTCACGATCGCTGTCTTCGTCAGGGCGATCAATATAAGGCGGTAGTGGCATATGACCAATATTATCAAGAACTTCAAGTACCGACTGTTCGCCATGAATGTTAAGTTCAAATAACGCACCATGACGCGCTACCATAGTCGCTTTTACTTTGCCTTCTAGTAGTATTTCACTACCAATTTTAGGGGATTTGCTCGCACGTATATGAGCCAATACGCTTTTTTCGTCGATTAAGCGCTCAACCAAGACTTCTACTTTTCCGCCTGTGGCTTTTTGGCCAAACATTCTTGCAGGGATCACACGGGTATTATTGAAGACTAATAAGTCGCCCGGCTGAATTTGTTCGATCAAATTTAAAAAATTAGTATCTACACATTCACCAGTATTACCATCTAACGTAAGTAAGCGACTCGCACTGCGATCGGCTTTTGGGTAGCGAGCAATAAGCTCTTCAGGTAAATCAAAGGAAAAATCTGCAACACGCATGGCTTTCATAATGGTAAATAGTCGATAAAAAAACGCGTTATTTTAGTGCTGCGCCCTTTTAATAGCAAGTTAAAACGCGATTTACAGGCGCTAAACATGATAAGAGTAAAATTAATTGTGTTTATAATCAAAATTCAACAAAGTTTATCGCCCAAAAATATTTTTTTAACGTATGCTCAACAGAGATGCTCAGTAATAACGAATTAGGAAACACTATGATGAACCTTGCCTTTGCGATAGCTAAAACTGTGCTTAACGGCTTTGACCGCCATATATATTTATTTAGTGAAATTACTCAATCAGCGCAACAACGCTTTGAAAAATGTCAATGGGCAGAAGTGCAATTAGCAGCAAAATCTCGCAACGACTTTTATGATCTTCGAGTGGCTGAAACTCTTGATACCATTAAACAAGACTTCCGAATAGATGAACTTAATGGTGAACTATGGCAAGCAGTAAAAGTTTCTTACGTGAAGTTGCTAGAAAAACATTTTCAACCTGAATTAGCCGAAAGTTTTTACAATTCAGTTTTTTGTCATCTTTTTGAACGAGAGTATTACCATAACGCCTATATTTTTGTGAAGAGCAGCTGCCGATTATCTCAACGAAAGCCCCCTGAAATTTTTACCCGTTATTTACCTTCAGAAAAAGGGCTTTATCAGACCATTGCCGATATATTAAACCGCAATGAACTTAAAGTTCCTTATGAAAACCTGAAGCGAGATATCAATACCCTTATTCGTGCTTTTAGAAAGCAAGCACATAAAACTCGCTACCAGTTAGAAGATCTGCAGTTTGAAATGCTCAATTTTGTTTTTTATCGAAATAAAGGCGCTTATATTATTGGTAAAGTCATATCTCCAGCAGGAGAAACGCCTTTTATTGTCGCGGTATTAAATAATGAAAAAGGCGGTCTTTATATTGATGCTTTACTTACCGAAGGTGAGTCGATGGCAGTTGTGTTTGGCTTTGCTCGTGCTTATTTCTTTGTAGATTGTCAGCATCCTCATGCACTGGTTGATTTTCTAAAAGGCTTAGTGCCGCATAAAACTCGTGCGGATTTATATTCAGCTATCGGTTTTCATAAACAGGGGAAAACCCAATTTTATCGTGATTTTTTGAACCATTTAGCATCGAGCGACGACCAGTTTGTGTTAGCCGCAGGTATCAAAGGCATGGTGATGTCAGTATTTACTTTGCCCTCTTATCCTTATGTTTTTAAAATTATTAAAGATAAGTTTTCACCCAGTAAAAACATGACCAAACAAGATGTTAAAGGAAAATACCGCTTAGTTAAGTTGCACGATCGCGTTGGGCGAATGGCGGATACCATGGAGTATTCTGAAGTCGCATTTCCCAAAGATAGGTTTTCTGATGAACTACTTGAAGAACTCAACAAAGTCGCTAGCTCTATTATTCGCTACGAAGGTGATTTAATTATTATTGCCCACTTGTATATTGAACGTCGAATGGTGCCATTAAACCTGTTCCTTGCCGATGCGACAGATGACGAACTTGATATGGCAATTTACGGTTATGGTGAAGCGATTAAGCAGTTAATTGCTGCTAATATTTTTCCCGGAGATATGTTATTGAAAAACTTTGGTGTTACGCGCCATGGTAGAGTAATTTTCTATGACTATGACGAAATTACTTATATGGACGAAGTTAATTTTAGAGTTAAACCCACGCCGATGACAGAAGAACAAATTTATGCGGCTGAGCCATGGTACTCTGTTGCCCCTGGCGATATGTTTCCAGAAGAACTAGCAACCTTTGCATTAGCTAACCCTAAATACAGAGCCGCCTTTATGAAACACCATCCGGAATTACTTGAGGCATCTTTTTGGCAACATTGTCAAAAAAATGTGGCAAATGGTATTGTCGAAGACGTATTCCCCTACCCTGACCATTTAAGGTTTTGTAATTTGCATGACGAAAAACTTTAATACCGACATCTAAATACTGACAAAACACTAGGATTTGCTGAATATTCAAGCAATCAAAAAATATTTAGCAAATTCCACTTTACCTTTTAACTTCCTTGAGTATAATGCTTCACCTGTTGCAGGGGTGTAGTTCCAATTGGTAGAACAGCGGTCTCCAAAACCGACGGTTGGGAGTTCGAATCTCTCCACCCCTGCCATTTTCTCTTCTATTGTACGTCAATATCACGCCTATTTTCTTATTTCTCTTGAGTTGCTATTTAATTCTGTCATCATATTGCCAGTAGTATCATCCGTATTATTAAGTGACAATTTTCAATATCAACTTTAATTCTGGCCCTTTGTTATGACAGTAAGTAAACGACAGTTTGATGTGCTTAATGCAATGGAAATTCCATTATGGGTGTCAAAAAAGTTCTCTACAAAGCATGCAGCTCAAACAACAAGTGATTTAGCATCGTCAGCGCCTGAGTTTAAGGCGCAATCACTTAATAAAAATCAAGAACAAACAGAACAACACCATCAAGCCCCTACTGACACCATAGCCAAGGTTGAATTATCAGCGCTCACTAGCCAACCATTATTTAGCGATATTTTAATGACATTTGGCGTACCAATTTCGGCCATTACAGTAGAAAATAATACAGTTAACCTAGGTTTGTTTCGTTGGCAATTTTGCCTTACAGGCAAACTAGATTTTACTGACAACCTTTTAATTACGCCCAGCATCACACAGTTAGAAAAGTCATCCACTTTAAAACGCCAATTATGGCAATTAATTATAGATAAGTCATTGATATGTCATTAACATTTCATCAAATCACCTTAGCAGATGTTGCCAAGTTAATGCCGATTGAAAGTGCTTGTCACTCTCACCCTTGGAATGAAAAAACTTTTAAAAGCTGTATTGGCAGTCGCTATTTCGGGCAATTTTCAACCCTTAATGCCCCCTCAAAAAATGCTGATATTATAGGGTTTTATATTGGTGAACATGTGGCTGGCGAAGGTACATTAATGGATATTTGTGTTCCTCCTGAACATCAAGGAAAAGGTTACGGTAAAGCACTATTATTATCATTTTTCCAGCAATGCGAACAACTGCTACTAACGAAAGTACATTTAGAGGTTCGTGCTAAAAATATTAGTGCACAAATGCTTTATATCAATCAGGGATTTATTGAAGTTGGCAGAAGAAGTGGCTATTACCCAAGTGCAACAGGCTTTGGTTATGAAGACGCTATTGTAATGACAAAAACCTTGTAATACTAACCTCACGAACTATGTGATCATACCTACTGTTTCAACGAACCAACCACTGCGTTAGTTGTTCAATAATTATGCGATAACAATTTATTGCACTTTACTACACAATCGCCCTACTTTATTAGCCTGTAACTTTCTATTCTATCATTTATTATTTTATTACTGACTCAAAGTGAGTAGTGTATGTTTACTCAAATATCACCACAAAGCGATACCGCATTGTCTAATGATCAAGTTGCTAATATGCTTTTAAAGCAAGCGCTCGATCAACTAAGTAAGTTAACTCAGTTAAATAACAGCGACTGTTTATCATTATTAGAGCAGCAATTAGCAGGTGAGTCGCCTCAAAGAAAGTTGAAATCAGCACAAAAACAGTTAATAGATCACCAAGAAAGTGACTATATTATTTCCTTGTTTAACTGATAAAACAAAATGTCAGAGCAAAGTAGTTCATTGCGCTATAACTATAAAATTTTAGCTTAATGTTGCACGTCGTACTTCAACTTCGCCTGTTGCCGGATAATAGCGCATTTGCCAGTTTTCTTGGCCTTTAGCTGTATTGTCAGCAATGTAATTATAGTAACAATAGGTTGATGCTAAGGTAGCATCTGGACTTGAATACCAGTAAATAATATCATTTGTGCCACCAAAAGATGAATCGGCATGAACAGCCAGTTGAAACTCATTGTCGGCTAGTAAGCCTTGCCAAATTTGACGGCAATAATCCCCTGTTAGTTTATTTCCATCATCACTTACCAAAGTACTTTCCCCTAAAGGAAACCCTGTTGAGGTTGAATCAATATTACCTTGACCAAAGCAGGCTAAATCAAATACTACAACATCTTCACCAGAGGCTAACCAGCAGCTATGGTAAAGCGAGACACCGCTTTTAAATGAAGCAAAAAGGGTTTTAGCTACCGCATCGTGCGCATCTTGACTTACATTAATAAATCTAGGGAGTGCAGTGGCGGCTAAAATGCCTAAAATAACAATAACAACAACCAGTTCAATGAGGGTAAAACCTTTATTTTTCATTTAAGCACCTGCAAACCTAATTTAAATATTCAATATACAACTTAATTGTAATTCGATTAGCTTCTTTAAACAAGTTGGAAGTAAAAGCCTTTAATGCTCTCGCCTCAACCTCCAAACAGCTACCTTGTTTGAATGCTTAGCCTTTAAATTAATTATCTAATCCCCTTAGACTTGAACATGACACCCATAATTGCCTGCATTAAACGCATTTTTTCTGTGCAATTGTGCTTTCTACCATTACTTTTATTTCAGATTTTAGCTATAATGTCGCGCTTTAATTTTTATTTCTTCGGCTTACTTTTTATAAAAGCGCCAACAACCCATTTTTAACAGGTAATATGCATGTCTGTACAGCAGCAGGAAGTTGATCTTCGTAGAACTTTCGCCATTATCTCGCATCCCGATGCGGGTAAAACTACTATCACTGAAAAAGTGTTACTTTTTGGTCAAGCTTTACAAAAAGCGGGTACAGTAAAAGGTAAAAAATCGGGTCAACATGCGAAGTCTGATTGGATGGAGATGGAAAAAGATCGTGGTATTTCTATTACCACTTCCGTAATGCAATTTCCTTATAATGATTGTTTAGTGAATCTACTCGATACTCCAGGACATGAAGACTTCTCTGAGGATACTTACCGTACGTTAACAGCAGTAGATTCTTGCTTAATGGTAATTGATGTTGCCAAAGGTGTTGAAGCACGTACTGTTAAACTAATGGAAGTAACTCGTTTGCGCGATACGCCCATTATTACCTTCATGAACAAAATGGACCGTGATGTGCGTGACCCCATTGAAGTTATGGATGAAGTTGAAGAAGTCTTGAATATTAATTGCGCGCCAATTACTTGGCCAATAGGTATGGGTAAAGAGTTTAAAGGTGTTTATAACTTACTCACCGATGAAGTTTATTTATATCAGTCAGGTTTGGGTCATACCATTCAAGAAAAAAGAGTGATTAAAGGCTTAAACAATCCAGAGTTCGATGCCGCTATAGGACCTTTTGCTCAAGACTTTAGAGACGAAATGGAACTTGTTGAAGGTGCATCGCATGAATTTGATTTAGACGCTTTTTTAGCCGGTGAGTTAACACCTGTATTCTTTGGTACAGCCTTAGGTAACTTTGGTGTAGACCACATGTTAGATGGGTTAACCCAATGGGCACCTAAACCGCTACCTCGAGCAACTGATCTTCGCGAAGTTACAGCAACAGAAGATAAGTTTTCAGGTTTTGTTTTTAAGATTCAAGCAAACATGGATCCAAAGCATCGAGATCGAATTGCCTTTATGCGTATTTGTTCAGGCAAGTATGAAAAAGGCATGAAAATGCGTCAAGTACGTACCAATAAAGACGTAAAAATTGCTGACGCTGTGACTTTTATGGCTGGCGACAGAGCACATGTAGAAGAAGCATTTGCAGGTGACATTATTGGTTTACATAATCATGGCAGCATACAAATAGGTGATACTTTTACTGGCGGAGAAATGATGAAGTTTAGTGGTATACCGAACTTCGCTCCAGAAATGTTCCGCCGTATTCGTTTGCGCGACCCATTGAAAGCCAAGCAATTACAAAAAGGTCTTATTCAATTATCTGAAGAAGGTGCTGTACAAGTGTTTAGGCCGTTAATTAATAACGACATGATCGTTGGCGCCGTTGGTGTTCTTCAATTTGAAGTAGTAGTACAACGTTTAAAATCTGAATACAAAGTAGATGCTTTATATGAGCCCATTAGTGTCGCGACTGCGCGCTGGTGTACATGTGATGACGAGCGTACCTTAGAGCAGTTTAGAAAGAAAGCCGGCGATAACTTAGCATTAGATGGTGGTGACAACTTAACTTATATTGCACCAACAATGGTGAATTTATCGTTAGCGCAAGAAAGGCATCCAGAAATTGTTTTCCACGCAACGCGTGAACACTAAACTTTGGTGTCGTATATAACGTTCTAGCGGCGTTGCTTAATAGTTTTTATGCAGTCACTTAGTCAACTAAGCTCTCTTATAAAAATATTAAGCGCCTTGCTATAACGCTATCTTTTTGCAAAATATGCTATAGATACAACATATTTGATGCCCCTTATCAAAGGCATCAAAAACAAAATAAATGACTCACTGTGAGTTACTCTATTTTTACAGTGAGTGAGTTCAAGGCTGATTAAATGCGTGCGTTGATAAATATCAATCGGTACGCTGATGTCGGTATTGAGCTAAATAACAATGAAAGAGTCTATTAATGAATATTAAACAAATTTTAAGTGAAAAAGTAAGCGCTGCTATGACAGCAGCGGGTTTACCTGAAGGTACAAACCCAGCATTAAGCCTTTCAAGTCGCCCAGAGTTTGGTGACTACCAAGCCAATGGTGTAATGGGCGCGGCTAAAAAACTTAAAACAAATCCTCGCGCGCTTGCAACTGAAGTAGTTGAAAAGCTTAACCTCGACGGTATTGCCAGTAAAATTGAACTTGCAGGCCCTGGATTTATTAATATTCATTTAGAAGAAAAATGGTTAAGCGAGCAACTGAATCATATCGCTACAGATGCCCATATTGGAGTTAATCAACGTACGAAGCCGCAAACGGTTGTGGTTGATTATTCAGCGCCAAACCTTGCTAAAGAAATGCACGTAGGACATTTACGCTCGACCATTATTGGTGATGCAGTGGTACGCGCGCTTGAATTTAGAGGCGATAAAGTTATCCGTCAAAATCATATGGGTGACTGGGGTACGCAGTTTGGTATGTTAATCGCTCATTTAAGCGATAAGTTAGCCAGTAATGAAGTTGCAGAAACAGCCCTTAGTGATTTAGAAAATTTTTACCGAGAAGCGAAAATTCGCTTTGATGAAGAAGAAGGTTTTGCCGATCGCGCACGTGAAGATGTAGTGAAGCTACAAAGCGGCGACGCAGAATGCGCAAAGTTGTGGCAGCAGTTTATCGATATCTCCATTACTCACAGTGAAGAAATTTACCAAAAGCTGAATGTATCACTTAGCCGAACTGACATCATGGGCGAAAGTGCCTACAACGATGACTTGTCCGAAGTTATTGATGAATTAATGGCAAAAGAAATTGCAGTAGAAGATCAAGGCGCTAAAGTGGTCTTTATTGATGAAATGGCTAATAAAGATGGTGAACCATCAGTCTTCATCGTGCAAAAATCAGGAGGAGGTTATTTATATGCCACAACCGATTTATCTGCTTGTCGCTACCGCAGCGGTAAACTTAAAGCGGATCGCATCATTATATTTACCGATGCTCGCCAGTCTCTTCACTTTAAACAGGTCGAAGTAGTGGCGCGCAAAGCAGGCTTTTTACCTGAACATGTAGGTTACCAACATTGTCCATTTGGCATGATGATGGGCGAAGATGGTAAGCCATTTAAAACCCGTACTGGCGGCACGATAAAACTGGCTGAGTTATTAGATGAAGCTGTCTCTCGTGCAGCAGAAGTTATTAGTGAAAAAAATCCAGATTATAGTGAAGAAAAGTTAGCCGATATTGCCAGTAAAGTTGGTATTGGCGCTGTTAAGTTTGCTGATTTATCGAAAAACCGAACTAGTGATTACATTTTTAATTGGAAAACAATGTTAAGCTTTGAAGGTGCAACAGCCCCTTACCTACAGTACGCTTACTCTCGTATCCAATCTATATTTAATAAAGCTGATGTAAACTTATCGCAAGCGCCTCAAGCTATCAATATAGTAGCGCCACAAGAGAAAGCCTTAGCATTAAAATTATTGCAATTAGAAGATGTGATTGATGCGGTTATTAGCGAATGTACCCCTAACTTGTTATGTAATTACTTGTATGAATTAGCCAGTTTATACATGAGTTTTTATGAAGCATGTCCTATCCTTAAAGAAGGCATTGAGCCTGATGTTAAACAATCACGCTTAGCTTTATGTCAGATAATTTCGGCAACATTAAAACAAGGTTTAGATATTCTAGGCATTGAAGTAATGGATCGCATGTAAAAAGAAGAATATGGTAAGTAATACTTCATAATGTTATGAGTATTACTTACCTTTGTTATCTTTTTAGCTGTTTTTATACTGGGTGACTCAACCGATGAAATTTACTGATAGTCATTGCCACTTAGATTTCGATGAGTTTTCTCAACAGCGTAACACGTTAATCAATCAATGCGCCGATAATAATATTCACCAAATTATTGTGCCAAGCATCCATCCAAAAAACTGGGATAAGGTATTAACCCTTGCTGATACCATATATCCCAATTCGTTATCGCCTAACCTTGTTTGCAACATATACCCTTGCCTTGGTATTCATCCGTGGTTTTTAGAGGGATTAAATCAACAAGACTTAACTGCGTTATCAGCTATTGTCGAGTGCAACAAAGATAAGATTATCGCTATTGGTGAAGCGGGAATTGATGGCGGTATCATCAAACAAGCGAATAATTTAGCACAGCAAATTGAGTTTTTTCGTCACCAATTACAACTTGCCAAACAGCACAAGTTACCGATAATTGTGCATCACAGACAATCTCATCAACATATAATCCCCTTAATCAAACAAGCAAACCTTAGCGCAGGCGGTGTAATCCACGCATTTTCAGGCAGTTACCAGCAAGCAAAAGAGTATGTTGATTTAGGCTTTAAATTAGGAATTGGTGGCACTATCACCTACCCGAGAGCGCGTAAAACAATCAATGCCATAAAGCGCTTGCCTGTTTCATGTTTAGTGTTAGAAACAGATGCTCCGTCTATGCCATTATTTGGCCAACAAGGTAAGGAAAATTCGCCGTTAGCCCTGCTTGATGTATTTAATGCATTAACAGAAATACGTGATGAAACCCCAGAAGCTCTAGCGACCCAATTAGAAGAAAATATTGACCAGTTATTTTTTAGCAATGATCACTGAATAAACATAGCTAAACAGGGTTATACCAACCTCAATAATTATGTTTCACTTTTGGGCGGCCGATAACCTTGCCTGCTAAATCGATTTAACCCGCGAGTTAAGAAGAAGCCAACAAAGCCTGCCATAATCAGCATAAGTCTAAATAAGCGTTGTCGTTCATTACTTGCCGTCGTTAATGCCTCGCTAAGTTGCGATTTTTCAATGGTGATCCGTAAGTAACCTAATAGTTGATCCGTTCTAATTTCTTGAACAAAAGGCACATATTTAGCACTGTTATTGCGTTTATTCAAAGAGATACCATAAAGATCGTTAACTGAATCTAGCGAATAGTTTTCACTGGTAGACGAATACAACACACGACCAGTGGTATCATATAAATGAACAGATTGAACATAATCCATCGTTGATAAATCATCAATAATCTCTTCAATGAGCTCGTTTTGTTGTTCGAGCATTAATCGTTGCAAACTCACCCCAGCTTGACTGAGATATTGCGTGCTTATTTCTTGAAAATAGTCGTCAATTAATTCGTTATCTTTCGTGCCATTCGCGATCCATAAATTCATCAGCACTATAATAAACATAATAGCTATAGCTAATTGCATTATTTTATTATAAATAGATGATGTTTTAGGGTATAAAGATGGTTCAGGTTGTTGCATAAATACCTTTATAACCAAACCCCTTGCAATTTAGGTTCGAGTAAGTGGTTTGAATAGAGAATGTCGCTAACACAATATTTACACTATAAATTATTTTCAATGTTCGATGAAGTAAATTGTCGAATTATATAGATCAATTTTCAATAGTCATTAACTTAAGTATTTAACATAGAATAGAGGCTTACCTTGTCAATTTCAGTAAAAATTTTATCGATACCAGAAACCACTAGTGGCGTACTTTCCCAATATATATCGACCAATCAAGATAACAGCCAGTTACCAAGTTTCTGCCAATTATCTGCTTCTGAAATTGTAATTGATTTAGCAATAGCATTACAAAGCACACACATAAAATCTATCTCTGAATCAACCATAGCTGACGAAGCGCTACCTCAAACAAACTCAAATACCGAATTATCTGATTTAGAATTAGTTGTCTTTAGTGATATTGATTATAAGTTATTAATCGCAATGCTCAGTCAATGCCAATTAACTATTAACGCTTTAAATGCGATTAACCACAGAAACAATCAAATTAGTTATCGCTTTAATGTGTCAACTTCGTCGTTGAGTCAGTCACGTGAATTACTAGCCCAATTTTTATTAAAAAATACTATTGAAGCAGCATTATTAAGCAAGGCTCCTCAACTTTCGATTCCCGGTCTTTTAGTCATGGATATGGACTCAACAACAATTGAAATTGAATGTATTGATGAAATTGCCATTTTAGCTGGTGTAGGTGAACAAGTTGCAGCGGTTACTGAACAAGCGATGCAAGGAGAGCTAGACTTTTCTGAAAGTTTACATCAACGTGTATTAACCCTTAAGGGATCATCAGCACAAATATTGGCAGATGTTGCTCAAAACATTCCCTTAATGCCAGGGCTTAAAACGCTTATTCAGCATCTAAAAGAACACAATTGGCGTATAGCCATCGCCTCGGGTGGTTTTACTTATTTCGCTGAACACTTAGAAAATATGCTCGGCTTAGATGCGAGCTTCGCTAACCAGCTTGAAATACAAGATGGCAAATTAACCGGTAAAGTATTAGGTGATGTAGTAGATGCGCAAGCAAAAGCAGACTCGCTTAATATTTTAAGTGAACGTTATAACATTTCAGCCAATCAAACTGTTGCTATGGGCGATGGCGCAAACGATTTAGTGATGATGGCCAGTGCTTACTTAGGGGTTGCCTTTCATGCTAAACCAATTGTATTGGCTCAAGCCGACAGTAGTATTAATCATCAAGGCTTAGACTGTTTATTGCATTGGTTGAAATAACGTTATTATGCAACTGTAATGCACGATTAAAGCAAACCAGAGAGTTAACTCTGATTTGTTTTTTTATACAACACTCACTTTAATCGATGAATATCAAACCAGTTTATAGCGAAATAAAGTTTCTTTAGTAATATCAGTTAATTGAATAACCCCCGCCACACTCCATATTTCTTGCTCTAACTGCTTCCCTCGATGAATTGCATAACTACTAATATAATCCAGCTCGGGATTTAAGTAGTCCATATCAGGCTCGTTAGTGCGGGAGAGTTGGGTGTTAATACAAAAGAAACTCCCCTTTTTTAAAGCGTCTTTAATAAATGCTTTTTTCGCATCTACAGTGTTTAGCTCGCTAGAGAGTTGAGTAGTTACTGCTTTTTCAACCTGTTCAACTTCATCATTTATCGCGATGAATAACATATTCTCAATCGGTTGGCTCCCCGATTGCATTTTCTTTAAGCTAGTATTTACTAAGCTGCTTGCTTGATAATTATTTAACAGCGGGTATAAGTTATAAAAATTATTACGATTACTGAGCTGCAACATTTTTGCTAACAAGTCGCTATTATCTGAGCCCGAAGCTATCGACTCAATTTTATAGCGACTGCCGCTTGTTTGAACAATTAATGTCTGCGTTGTTGAGCAATTAGCATAAACTGTGCGCAGGGCTTTAGCTAAATCAGGCGACATATTCGCGTATTCGTCAGTGGTTAATTTTTCTTTATTTTTTTCAATTAACAATTTAAAAAATGAACGACCAATGTGTTGATGCTTTTTAACGTAAACTCTTAAATTAACTATAGTTTTCTTTTTATTGATATGAACTATTTCATAAGGAAGTTGGTTTAAGTCAAAAGCAGAAGTAATTTTTTGTAGCGCAGGAAAGCTTAAATTAACAATATCGCCTTTACTAAAACTTGTTGTTGTTTCAAGTTCGATTTTTAATCCTAATGTTGAAAAATCATGAGAGAAACCACTACATTTTACCTCGGCAGATTCTATAATTGCTGGCGTTTTATATTTAAAGCGCGGCTCTTGTCGATGATTTTTATAGTTAATACCTAGCTCATCAATATCTAACGTTTGAGTCGTTCTTTTATGACCAAATGTTTTCAGCAACTCTTTATTAATATTTTCATAAGATAGCCCTTTGTATTCATTTCTCACTTGCTCGTTAGTAATATCGTTTACTACTACAATGGCAGGTATATTTTCAAACGTAGTGATAACGTCATTCGATAAAGGTGCATTTAAATAGGCATTCTTTTTAGATAAGGTATTCGACAAAGTAAAGGAAGAGTTGGCATGTTGAGGCTCTACAGGTAAGTAACTCAGCTGTGATATCGCAAAACTTGGTTTAGCTGCGGCAAAAGCTAAAAATTGAGAGGCAAATTCTTCATTGTTTTTTAATTCTTGCTCGTCCGCGCTATAAAAAAAACTTTGCCCTTTATTGCTATGAACAAAGCTATAAACGAGTAAAGTTTTATGCGTGACACTACCACTTTTTAAATAAGCTAATCGCCTTTCTTTTAATAAATAATGCAGTGTACTTCTGCGTTGTTCATCTTGCCAATATTGGTAAATGCTTTGGCTATTATTAGACGTCAGTGCATACCGCGGTAAAAGCCCTTGCTGTGATTGCTCAATAAAAATAGGCAACTCGTTAGACTTGGGTAAAACGTACTGCTCCAAGGTTCTAGCCTGAAGAGCGCTAATCGTATTGTCTAAATTAATTTTATAACGGCGCTTATTTCCTTTAATAAAGCCGGCTAAAAACTGACTAAAGCTATCATCAACTTGTTCGTTTAAGCGCTTTACACCCACTAAATGATTTTTATTGTCAGACAGCACAGTACACACTTCGTAACTTAAATGGCTATCTACACCAAACTGAAATTCTTGTTCAAGACCGACAAAGTGAATACGTAAAATATCACCTTCTTCTACCGATACCGCACTTTTAAAGCGAAGTTTACAACCATTAACACTCAAGTCAGAGCTTGATGCATCAATGGTTTCATTATTATCAAACGTTATCTCAAGAGGAATAACAAAGTTCATTCTCTCTTCTGAGCGATCCTTATAATGGCCAAACTGATAGAAAGTCGCGGGGTATTGGACTTTTTCAAAAATGGGTTGTTCTTCTGTTAATGGTGGGCCTGTTTGAGCTGAAGATTTCTCATTTTGATAAATAACCCGAAAATTATTTTTAGTATTTTTAACCGCTTCATACACACCAAACGTATAACTACCGTAATAGGCGACGTTTTCTTCAAACGATTTAATCGCTAATTCATCAAGAAAGTGTAATTTCTCATCGTACTCATAAGTACGACACTCACCATCTACCAAGCCACGTAAATCGATAAGGCGCGTACATGGGCTAGCTAAGCGCTTAAGCTCCATCTTTAATAAAAATTTTTCTGTTTTTTGCAGCCCAGCGGTTGCCGCAGCAAAGTCAGCATCAAAGGTCTTTTTTAACGCTTCACCGCGAAACTGATCAATTATTTTTTGAAACTTTGAAAAATCTTTAGTCATCTAATATTTTTGTTCTTTAAAATAGAGAAAATTACCGTTTTTAGTATAATACCAATCGGACTAATTAACTGTTTAACTTCCAGTTATTACCTTGATACTATCTTAACGATATTTTGACAACAAGCTGATAAGTATAAAATATTAACAGCAGCTCAAACCCACTAATTTTTTATTGACGGTCATCCACTTACAATCAAAGTAGAAGCAATTACTATGCCCTCAAAGAATAACTAAGGCAAAAACTATGGCAAAAGACAAACCGACCTATGTGTGTACAGATTGTGGTGCTAACTTCAACCGTTGGCTAGGACAATGTACTGAGTGTAAGGCATGGAATACTGTTTCAGAATTTAGACAAGCTAAAGTGCCTGGTAGAGGCAATAACTTCTCGGGCTTTAGTGGCATAGTAGACGCTAAAGTACAAAATCTTGACGCGATAGATTTAACCGATTTACCTCGCTTTTCGTCAGGCTTTGCGGAGTTTGATCGTGTATTAGGCAGCGGTATCGTTCCCGGCAGCGCCATACTCATAGGTGGAGAGCCCGGCGCAGGTAAGTCAACACTTCTGCTTCAAACAATGTGTGATTTAGCCAACACCATGCCTGCACTTTATGTGACAGGTGAGGAATCATTGCAACAAGTGGCAATGCGAGCGAAACGCTTAGATTTACCAACAAATAATTTAAAAATGCTCTCAGAGACCAGTGTAGAAAATATTTGCCAAATTGCTGAGCGTGAAAAACCTAAAATTATGGTCATTGATTCTATCCAAGTGATGCACATGAGTGATATTCAGTCTGCACCAGGCAGTGTGTCACAAGTGAGAGAAACTGCTGCTTACCTAACAAGATTTGCGAAACAACATCATGTGGCAATGTTACTTGTCGGTCATGTAACTAAAGATGGCTCCTTAGCAGGCCCGAAAGTTTTAGAGCATTGCATTGATTGTTCCATCATGCTTGAAGGCAGTAGCGACTCACGCTATAGAACATTACGCGGCACTAAAAACCGTTTTGGCGCAGTTAATGAACTTGGCGTATTTGCCATGACAGGCGCCGGCCTTAAAGAAGTTAAAAACCCTTCCGCTATATTTTTAACGCGCAGTGAAGAGCCAACACCCGGTAGTATTGTAATGGTATTATGGGAAGGCACCCGCCCTTTACTGGTAGAAATTCAAGCTTTAGTTGATCACTCAGCTTTAGGTAACCCACGACGTGTTGCTGTTGGTGCCGATCAAAACAGGTTATCTATGCTTTTGGCAATATTACATCGCCACGGTGGTTTACAACTCAATGATCAAGATGTGTTTGTTAATGTTGTGGGTGGCGTTAAGGTTACCGAAACCAGTATTGATTTAGCATTAATACTGGCATTAGTGTCTAGCTTTAGAGATTTAGCACTACCACAAGACTTAGTTATTTTCGGGGAAGTAGGCCTGTCTGGTGAAATACGGCCAGTCCCTAGCGGACAAGAACGGATTAATGAAGCTGCCAAACATGGCTTTAAACGAGCTATAGTGCCTTATAACAACATGCCTAAAGAGCCAATAAAAGGCATGGAAGTTATTGGCGTTAAAAAGTTGAGCGAAGCACTTGATGTGATCTAACCAAAAGAACAACAGATCCTACATAACTTGAAACAAATAAGAACGCATAATTTTGCCGAAAAACAAAGTGTGCGGTTATTTTACTGCTAACATTATTATTATAAAAAACGTAAAATACTTCGGCAAGAGAATCAACCTTTATCTCAACACTAAAATGACTTATTAATGAAATTTAACTCAACTTCACTATTACTTATGCATGACTCTTTAATGTTCAAATTTTTTATCTTTAGCTTGTTGATACTCAGCCATGTGGTTCATGCAGAACAATTAAGCATAGAACGCATTTATTCTGCGCCTTCTCTTAATGGCGAACAGCTCAAGGCTATGCAAATATCTCCTGATGGTAAAAGAGTGACGTTTTTAAAAGCCAGAAATAATAATAGTAATCGTTATGACCTATGGGAATACCAAGTCGATAGGAAGTCTAGTAAATTATTAGTAGATTCTGACAGCATTTTTACTGCAACCGAACAACTTTCTGAAGAAGAACAAGCCCGACGTGAACGTCAAAGAGTTTACGGCTCAGGAATTCTCGAATACCAGTTCTCGCCCAATTCACAAGCATTATTATTTCCACTTAATGGCGATATTTATTATTACCAATTAGCCGATCAAACAACCAAGCGATTAACCGATACCAGTGCTTTTGAAACCGATGTAAAGTTTTCTCCCAAGGGGAATTTTATTTCTTTTATTCGACAACAAAATATCTACATTCTTAATTTGGCTACGCTTAAAGAGCAACAGTTAACAGCCGATGGAGGCGCTTTAATTAAAAATGGTATGGCTGAATTTGTTGCGCAGGAAGAAATGGATCGAATGACCGGGTATTGGTGGTCGCCTAATGAAAGGCATATTGCCTTTTTACGAGTTGATGAAAGTCCTGTAAATAGTGTTACACGCAATGAAATTTATGCACAAGAAAGTAAACTCGTGACACAGCGTTATCCAAATGCAGGCAGCCGCAATGTAAACATTCAACTCGCATATATTGATATAAAAAATGAGCGTACCCGTTTTATAGATTTACCAGAAAATGAAAGTGCTAACGGTGATTTTTATCTGCCACGCGTAAAATGGTTACCCACGAGTAAAGATTTGTCTTATCAATGGCAGAGTCGCGATCAAAAAACCTTAACGCTAAATTTTTTCAATTTAAGATCTCGTAAAAGCAAAACAGTGTTAACAGAAAAATCCTCCCACTGGATAAACTTACATAAGGATTTATATTTCTTAAAAGATAATAAAAGCTTTATTTGGGCATCAGAGCGCGATGGTTTTAAGCACTTATATCGCTTTAATTATCAAGGACAAATGATTAGTCAGTTAACCAAAGGTCATTGGGTAGTTAACTCACTAAAAAGTGTTGATGAAAAAGCCGGTTGGGTATTTTTTACAGGCCGTGCCGATACAGCGCTTGAACGCCATTTATACAAAGTACCATTAAATGGAAAATCACCGGATCATGTTGTCCCAATTAGCAAACGTAATGGCTTTCACTCTATTGCTTTTGCTAACAATAGTGACTTTTATGTCGATAGCTTTTCAAATATTTCTACGCCAACACAAGTTAGTATCCACCACAATAATGGCGAGATTATAGCTTGGCTTAACGAAAATATTATTGACGAACAACACCCATTATCACCATTTTATTCGCAATTAATTATGCCTGAATTTGGCTCTTTACCAACCAACGACGACACAACATTACTGTATTACAAATTATACAAGCCTGACAATTTAGAACCTGGTAAAAAATATCCTGTTATTGTCAACGTTTATGGTGGTCCACATGCACAACGTATCACTAATCAGTTTCAAGGTGCTGATATGACACAATACTTTTTACAGCAAGGTTACATAGTTTTTCAACTTGATAACAGAGGCTCTAATTATCGTGGCACAGCATTTGAATTTCCAATTTACGAGCAGTTAGGCAATATTGAAGTAGAAGATCAAATAACAGGCGCTAAATTTTTACAATCGCTCCCTTATGTTGATAAAGACAGCATCGGCATTTACGGCCATTCGTATGGTGGCTATTTGACACTAATGACAATGTTTAAAGCTGGAGATTTTTTTAAAGCAGGCGTTGCTGGTGCTCCTGTCACTGACTGGTTGTTATATGATACTCATTACACTGAACGTTATTTAAATCACCCTTCGGTAAATAGCGAAGGTTATAAACAAAGTAGCGTATTTCCATTTGCACAAGACTTAACAGGTTCGTTACTGGTTTATCATGGCATGGCTGATGACAATGTATTATTTACCAACACCACCAAACTGATTAAAACTTTACAAGATGAAGGTAAGCTCTTTGAACTAATGACCTACCCTGGCAGTAAACACAGCATGCGAGGGAAAAACGTTAAGGTGCATCTAAATAAAACCATCGTTGATTTTTTTAACCGTAAGTTAAAGTAAGAGCACAATATATTTTCCTACACTTCTATGTAATTAAACCTACTAAAAACACCTAAGGATGGGTGAAAAACATCGTTACAGCAATTTACATCACACTTCTGTCATCACTATTATTAACGGCGTTAACTTATAATGCCTGCTAATAATCATTAAACTTTATTTAACAAGATATACCTTAAGCATTAACCTTAAGTATTATCGAATAATTCCCTTTTGCAAAAATCCATGCTAGCTTGTTGCATCCAATATACAAAAACACATGAAAAATACACTTTTAGGAGATGTCATGGCTAAAACTAAATTACTTGTTATTTCAACTTTAACCCTAGCAGTTGCCGCTGTCGCTTACTCTCAATTATCATCGCCAGATGAGAAAGCGCAATTAACCAATAATGCGCTTAACAACGTCAAGACTGTTAATCCAGCAGAAGAGTTTGCCATGATGAAAGTGCCTGCTAAGCAATTTAAAGAGCCAACACTCACCCAAGCTAATGAGAAAGAAGCAAACAGCGTTGCACAACAAGCTTCAGCGCCTCCACAAGCTCAGGTAAAACCAAGTAAATATATGCCTAAAAAAGAGCATCCGCCAAGAGATCATAGCTCACACTCAACACACGCTCGCGCCCATGGTCATGAAAAAGTGAATAACGATCCAAGATATAATGCTCCGCGACCACCAGGAGAGCCTAAGAAAAGTTTACCAACAGCAACTCACGATCACTAAAAATCGAAAAAATTAGTACTAGAGGGAGCTAGTATTAATTATTTAATCTAAATAACCTGAGCTCGGCTTAACAAATATTTCTCTAACAGCTATTTTTCCTTACTTCTTCGTTAAATTTCTTGCAATAGGCCAGCTATTGACGCGAAATTTACCTTGAATTAAGAAAAACTATCAAGCTAGAGTGGAGTAAAATAATTATTTACCTATTTTTCAAACTGTTAACCATCTCTAAACCGAGTTCAGGTTAAATATTTCTTCACCTGCCCTGTCATTAAATTAATATTCAAGTGTCTAAACACCCGTCTTATTTTGGCTTCCTGCGAGCAATTTGATGTAAAAACATCAAAATTCTACCCTTTACTAAAAATATACAATATTTAATTTGTTATTTTTAGCTTAGCTAAGAGTATTGAATAATAAGCGTTAAGTGATTATACAATCGTTATACGAAAAGCTTACGAGAAAATTAATTATGGATACTGTATACAAACTGTAATATAAATAGTGTGAAACAAATTATTACAATTCCCAAGAAAACTATAAAAACAGATGGATGTATTGAGTTGACTGAACAAGTTGTCTGCGCAACTTATTTCAGCAAAGGAGTATTCACCACAGTAACCAAGGTGAAAGAAACAACTCAACAATATTTGAAACAGGTCACACACTCTTATGAAATTATCAATGAAAAAATCACTGCTCGCTAGTGCTATATTGCTATCGATAAATATTGGCAATGCACAAGCAGCCGGCATGTGTGGAACAAAAACTTTAGAACGTCAAGGTGAAGTTCCCGCTAACCAAACTCAATGCATTACTGACTATGGACATTACTTCTACGTTAATGTTCCTTATGAAAATAGCAATGTTACCATTACCACTTCAGGCGGTGCATTTAATGGCAGCGACGCGGATATTAAGTTATATGATGGCGGGGATTGGAGCGGTAATATTGAAACTAGTAGTACCACGCTAGGGACAAATGAAGAAAGTATTTCCTTTACCTCTCGTGCTGGTAATCGTTATTTCGCAATAAACGGTAATATAGAAGAAGTCACTTTAAATGTTACTATTACAGGTGGTGACATTCCACCACCAATGCCTGATGAATATATTGTTTATGATACATATATTCCTGTTAATGTTAGTGCTGCGCCTATTTCATCTAAGGCGGGTTATGGCTCGGTAATA
Source organism: Colwellia sp. SU-HH01217 (assembly GCF_057543495.1). NCBI lineage: Bacteria > Pseudomonadati > Pseudomonadota > Gammaproteobacteria > Alteromonadales > Colwelliaceae > Colwellia > Colwellia sp. SU-HH01217. The sequence goes on from NZ_BAAJLX010000004.1 coordinate 75,300, forward strand.
GCAGACATTTTAGCTGCTGACTACGATGGCTTTCAAGCCATTGGCGCTTCAGTAAACGACCCTATTAACGATGTGTCAGCAGCGATTCACTATCTTGCCAAAGCGGATGATTTAACTGATCCAGATCTTAACCAATTATTATACTTTTTAGCCTCTTATAAATATAACGCCGAAGCAATGACAGACAATGAAGCTGCGGCATTAAGCACAGCATTATTAGCTGTTACACAAATGACAAACTTCATTAGTGAGTCAGGTGCTGTTATTCAAGAAGGTTATGCTTATGCACTAACTAATTTAGAACGTAATTCTGGCGCTATTTACTTTAAAGACCATTTACCTCATTTATTGGCGCTTATTCAATATTATTCAATTCAATCAAATCCTTTTGGCTTAAGTAATGCAGGTGACACTACCATGGCGCTTTTAGGCGCTATGGGTTCTGCCGCGTTATACGGTGATTCGTCCGTTTCCGACGCATTTAACGAAAATATGTTTGATGTGATTTCAGTAATGCGCTCGTTTGTATTTTTAGGTGAAACCTCACTTGATATGCGTTGGTCTGCAGAAGCAGATAGAAAGTGGATTATGCCGCATTCGTTTCCTGTTCTGGGTAAAATTTCAGCCATTGGTACTGATGAAGCTAAAGCGCGTATTGACAGCATCATTTTAGAAGCACGCGAAAAAGTTATAAACGATATTTCTATTGAAACTGCTGAAACAATCATTACCAAAAACTATTTAGAAAGTGCCGGTCGCGCTTGTGAAGCAAGCGATGCGTTATTTGGCAGTTGTGTTGTACCGCCTAAAGAAGAAGATATTTTAACGGTAAGTTACGACTGTACAGACAAAATCACCATTCGTGCTCAAGCGTCAATTAGCCAAGCAACCCTTGATCAATCTTGTGCTGATATGGCTTTACAAGAAACTGAGTTCCACGCTTTCTTTAACTCAGCAGGCACACCAGTTACTGGCGATTTAAATGAACACTTAGAAGTCGTTGCTTTTGCAAGCCCGGAAGATTATGAAAAGTATGCAGGTGAATTTTTTGGTATCAGTACTGATAACGGTGGTATGTATTTAGAAGGTACTCCTACGGCACAAGGTAACCAAGCACGCTTTATTGCTATGCAATGTCCAGATACTTGGGTAGGTAATTCATGTCAATATGAAGATCAAATTTATAACTTAAGACATGAATATGTTCACTACCTAGACGGTCGCTACAATAAAGTCGGCTCATATGGCACCTTTGATCCAAATGCAGCTTGGGCAGAAGGTATGGCAGAGTTTATGGCTATGGGTAAAGATCATACTCGCACATTAAATACTTTAAAAGGTGAAACGATTCCGCCACTTTATAACATCGTATTTATGGGCTATGAATTTGATAACCTATACCCTTGGGGCTACTTTGCGATGCGTTATTTAAGTGAAGAGCATAAAGGTGAAATTGAGCTTATTTTAACCACATTAAGAGCAGGCGATAATACCGCCTATAGAGCAGCGCTTAAAGATGCAGTACAACGCACTGAAGACGGTTTTGAAGCTTACATGTTAGCTAACTCTGAAACAGTAGCACCAGCTGCAGCACAAATACCAGTAGCAGACACTATAGGTAGCTGTGCACTGGTTCAACAATACGCACGTTATTTCGATGCAGAAAAAACTAACTTTACTTTCACCAATACTACGGATACTCCAGTATCATTATTCTGGATAGACAGTACAACGGGTGAAACAAACTTTGGTAAAAACTATAAAACCTTAAATGTTGGTGACACCTATACCTCAGCAAGTTGGACCGTTGGCGATCGCATGATGTTAAGCGATAGTAACATGAACTGTTTAGGTGTAGCAGTGATGGCTGAAAATAACAATACATTCACCATAGATGCCGACCTAGTAAAAGATGTAATCACTGAAGAAATTCCTTCGCTAAACCAAATGGGCAGCTGTGCATTAGCACAACCTCACTTAATTGGTGAAGAATCGCACTCATTTACGATTACTAACACCTCTGATACAGCGGTACGTTTATTTAGAATAGATAATACCAAAGGCACTATTATAACCACTAGCGGTGCTACTGACTTTACTCATGGTTACGGTATTTTAGCGCCAGGTGCGAGTTACAGTAACGATATTTGGTTTGCTGATCGCCGCTTAATGGTGACAGACAGTAACTTAAATTGTTTAAGTGTTGGTGTGCTTAATAACCCAACAGCTTCATTTACAGTTGATCAAGCAATAGTTGCTAATGCCGCAACTCCTGAGGTTATTCCAGCAGCCAATGCAATTGGTGGTTGTGATTTACAAGCTCCGCATTTAACAGGTCCTTTTGAAGCTGACTTCTCTTTTGTTAACAATAGCGATAATCCTGTACGTGTTCACCGTGTTGATAATGTAACAGGTGAGCTAAGTGAAAGCTTTGGCTTTACAACCTTACAAACAGGTGAAACTTACGATAGCGTAGAAACGTGGAAATGGTTTGGACATCGCCGTGCGGCAATCACCAACGAAAGTAATCAGTGTTTAGGTGTTGCGGTAATGACTGAAGAAGATACCAGCAATGATTATATCATTACGAATGAACTTGGCGGTGGAACGCAAGAGCCTGTAGATAGTGATGGCGATGGCGTAGTTGATAGCCAAGATGCTTTCCCTAATGATCCAACAGAAACGCAAGACAGCGATGGTGACGGTGTAGGTGATAACGGCGATGCATTCCCAAATGATGCAACTGAAACACATGATACCGATGGCGATGGCATAGGTGACAACAGCGATCCAACGCCAAATGGCGATGTTGATAGCGACGGTGATGGTCATTTAGATAGTGTAGATGCCTTCCCGAACGACGCAACAGAGTGGTTAGATAGTGATAGCGATGGCCATGGTGACAATGGTGACGCCTTCCCTAACGACGCAACTGAATGGTTAGACTCTGACAATGATGGTCATGGCGATAATAGCGATGCATTTCCAGCAGACAACACTGAATGGCTAGACTCAGATGGTGATGGTATGGGTGATAACTCAGACCCATATCCAAATGATGCAACCAACGGTGGTGGCGAACCAATCGCCGACTGTGGTGAAGCCACGATTACTAGTGGAAGATTGACCTTAGAAAACACTGAGTGTGTTGCCGGTGGTCGTGGTTCATACTATGTATGGGTTGAAGAAAATAATACTGAATTATTCTTAACTACCCAAGGTGGTAATGGAGATGTGGGTATTTATTTCAACGCTGATACATGGGCGACAGCGGCTAATGCTCAATCGGCATCATCAGCAACAGGTACAACACAATCGTTATCTGTAACTGCAAATAGAGGCTGGCGTTATGTTTCATTAGAGAGCACTTCTAGTTTCTCTGATGTAAGTTTTAAAGTGAGTTTAACTGAAGGTGATATAACTCCACCTGTTGAACCACCAGTCACTGGCGATATGGTTAACGCTTGTGAGTCTCAGTCACCATTTACATATGGTGCAATAGAGTCAGGTAATGCCGTTTGTACAGGCATTGGCCATAATAGCTACTATATCTACCTTGACAGTTCAGTTAATAGTATCGAAGTAAACACTGAACACGGCAGTGGTGAAGTGGCACTTTATACAGGTTCAAGCTGGCCTAGTGCAAGTGATCATAGTGCTAAGTCTGACACTGCAGGCACAACCGTACAAAGCATTACAGTTAACAACCCGCCAACAGGTTGGTTCTATATTGCTGTAGAAAGCAGTGGTAGTAATGTCAGTGTTCAAGTTGATGTAAACTAATTTACAACCAATGACAAAAAAGTAAAACGAGCCTTATGGCTCGTTTTTTTTGGAATGAATTTAAGGTTTTATTGCCACAATTTGGGCAATAGCTTGTTGACCAGATTCATTATCGGCGCTCACAACGCCCTCAAATAAATGGATAATTTTCCAATCAGAGAAGTGCTTAGCTAACTCACCATGGTTTAATAAAAACTCCGCTCGTTTTGGCCGACCATATTGTGGCTGATCGACGGTAAAAGTTTCATAAATCACCATACCACCAGAGATTACTGAGCGTTTTATATGTTCAAACAAGGGACGATGTAAATAGCGAAAAACCATAACAGCAGCAAATTCTTTTTTATTAAGCGCAAGATTAGTTTCTCGCTCAAAATCAACTTGCCATACTTGTGCTAACGATAAGTCTTTGACAACAGAACTGCAAAAAGGTGTTGTACTTGGTAAACTTTGTTTTACTTGTGCAATAGCACTTTCTTTTACATCGGCAAAAACGACGGGGATATTATTTTTGGTAAGAAAAAGACCATTTCGGCCACTGCCGCAAGCAAGATCGAGCACGGGAGCTTGCTTACTCAACCTTTGTAATGTCTCAAGGTATGTCACTAATAATTTGGAATGATTCAATGCATTATCCTTATAATTTTAGCGTATTGACTATTTACGCTAATACGCTAATACGCTAAAAATATAATAACACCTGCGGTTTACGCTATAAAACAGCTTTATACCAACCTCATTAACCCTGTAATCATTTCTACAGATTAAAATAACAAACGACTGCTTTATTTAATAGTTAGAGCAACTAGCTATCAAAATAAATGCCTTGTATTTGGTCATTTCCTGCGGATAAAGTAGATCCGCTAATTAATGAAATGGGTATTACTTACCATTCGCCATCGACTGAAGTAACTCTAAGCGCTGTTTCTCTTGAGGGCTGCTCTCATAAGGTTGAGTAGCTAAACTCGACACAGCGAAATTTTTTATTTCATATTTTTTAATCGCCGACTCACCAAACTTTTTACGCACTCCTGGCGATGGTGACATTAACTCAATCATAAAAGTGGACAGATAAAAAGGAGGCTGTCTATTTTGTAAAACTGACTGATGTGTTTTTAAAGCCACTTTTTGAAGGCCAGTTGTTAATTTACTTTTCGTGACTAAATGGGCAATAGGTTGATCATTAGCATCGAATAAATTAGCTCTTACCCGGTACAAACCTGCTTTTTTAGTCGTAAGTTTAGCGGTAACTACCATATCAGCGCCATCAGCTTTGGCAGGTTCAAAAGCTTCAATTATAGCAACGGGATTATTGTATTTTAATGCCAGCACAATCGGCACTGACTTATGACCAACATCTGCGACAACTTTTATATGAATTGACTCTGGAAACTCTTTTTTCCCTGCTAAATTAACTTGCCAATCTTGGTCTTTCTTTTTAAAAAAAGCCGATGCCAATTCCTTATTGGTTTGTGAATCTATCAAACTAAAACGAGCCCCCTTAATACTTTCTCCTTCTAGTTTGGCAACTATCGGTTCAGGATAACTGTAACGGTATTTAGAAAGCGAAGCGTTAATCGAATTCCCTTCGTCATCAATCGGCATATTTTGTGGGTTAAAATAATTAGGGTTAAGTCGATCAAAATCAGTCGGTTTTAACGGTTGAGAATACACAGGAAAGCTCAATTCTTGTGCGTAAACCTTTGAAATAAATACCGCAGATTTGTTCGCACTTAACAAAGACACTTTAGGTTTTTCTTGAGCGATAACTTCAACAGGCTTTATTGACGGCTTTACTACGACAGTTTTAGGTAAATTAACCTGAACCTCATTTTTTTGGGGTAATATTTGTGGCGTTGTTGGCCACAAAAAATAAGCCGCTATCAGTAATACACTGATAGCGGTTACTATTTTAATTAACATAGATTGATTCATTAGTTCGGCATTGATGCATAAAGTAATGCTGAGAAACTGGTATTAGACGAATTCTCTACATATACGTATTTGCTTTTCCACCACCACCAACCACTGGTTTCCTGATACGTTGAAAATTCAATATTATCATTCGACAACATACGTTCTTGACTATCTGCTGCGGTAACTTTACCTTTAACTGCTGGCTCAATAATTGATAAATGACTATATTTATCACTCATTAACATAGGGTAGTGATAAGGCATAAATCCCGTTACCGCATCGTTTTGATTGGTTAACTTGCCATTAAAATCAACTAAGTTAGAACAACTGCCGTAATTCCCTTGGCGATTTCCACCACAAGCAGAGTGGCTTCCGACTACGCCATCATCATTTCCTTTAATAAAACCACTGGTGACGCCTAAAAAGTCACTAGCATCTCCAACAAATCTTAACCGTGGAATACGTGTGCCAGGAAATGGTGCAAGTTGTCTTGCATTATTAACTTTTAAATCATGTAAAACGCCCATTTCATCAGTTAAATCGCCTCCTAACCAAGCTTCAAGTGCAGCTTCAATTAAAAAAGTTCCACTTTCTGTTGCTTGCGAAACGCTGACCGCTAAATCAGCAAGCTCACTACCACCGCCAGCGCCTGCTATGTCAAACGTGGCAACAATATTTAAAGGTTGTAATCCTGCATTCATCAACCATGTTTCTTGGTTTTCAATAATATAGCGCGCAACTAAATCACCTGTTGAATGCGTAACAAAGATACAGCCAGGGTCACATAAGTTACTCTGTGCAAATTCTTGAAGTTTTGGCCAAACATAATCGGTTGTTATTTTTTGTTCAATCCTCTCATCTGATGGCCAATCAATACGAGCATCAGCAAGATTATTCCAGTAACTATTCCAATAATCTTGTCCACTTGCTTCTACATCAGGATTACTAATGAGCTGTTGTGGCTGAAAACCATGTATTAGTACTATTTTAAATTGTTTTGCTAGAACGGTGTTTGAGATGAGCCCAAAAAAGAGCGTTGTCAGTACAACTATTTTTTTTATCATTGTGGTGTTGCCTTCTTGTTGTTTTATTTAATTATTTTTATAATTATATACCCATCTGGTCTGACGTTAGACCAGACAGTTCTAAAGCATAGATCATTTACAAAAAATTAACAACAGGCTATTTTTCACACAAAAATAATAGAAATAACAACTAGAATATAAGTGTGGTACATAGTGAGGTGTAGACAATTTCGATAAAATTATTAGGGTACAGGTTTAGCTACCACGAGTTTTAAAGCTTACATAGACGGTGGTTTATGTACAGACACATGATCTTTTAGTAGGAACCTGTAGTATTTGATTTAGTAGTAGGAGTTCGAGCTGATGATGATTATGCTGATTTGATTGAAGACAACGGTGGCTCGGAAGAGGTAATGATGATTTCTGTAGCACTACAATTAAGCGCAAAATTTTAAGTTGATTAATTTTAATCATATTAAAATCAAAAACGAGCTTTAAAACTCGTTTTTTGATTCATTTTATTTTGCGTTTAGTTGTTATTACTATTTAAAACTCAACTGTAACATCACGTCCACCTTCAATTTCATGGTTGTGATAATTCCAAGACATTTTATCAATAATACGTTCGACAAGGCGTAAACCTAAACCGTAACCGTAATCTGCGCCGGTATGATTCAGCACTTGTCGCTTTTGGTTAATATTAACAATATTAATTTTTGAATCAGCAAAACTGATAGTAACCTCACCATCAATAGTATATTGAAAAGCATTACGAATAAGATTATTCAGTACTAAGCGACAAGGCGTTTCAACCAATTGCAATATACTAGCTTCAATCACTAAAGAAACCTTAACGTTCTTACCTTGCAGTAAATACTGATTATCATCCACAAGATCATGCAGCATATCAGCGACATTCACTTGGCTAGTAATTAGCGCATCGTCTTGCTCTCGACTCAACCACAATAACGTTTCTGTAGTGTGTTGCATATTTAGTGCCGCTCGTTTGATACGTGCGATGGCTGCAACGCCTTTATGATCACAAGTTTCAGTTATGCCAGCTCCTTCTAAAATGCGGGCAAGTAACTCGCTGTTACTTTTAACAACAGCAATGGGCGTACGTAATTCATGGCTGGCATGCCTAAGAAAGTCTTGCTCTTTGGTTAAGATCTCACTCATACGTGTTAATGCAATTTGTTGTTGCTGAGCGATTCTATTAAGTTCGTTAAATTCAAAATCAGGAATAACTTTATCAACGTTATCCTGATTTAAGGTATCAACCCAATTACTTAATTGACCAAAAGGTTTTAATGTTCGCTTTAATATTAATTGCACAATGACATGCATCATTAACCAAAACATCAACGCTATTGGCAGGGTAAGCAATAATTTTTTTATAATGCCGTTTTGGCTTAAAGCATCATATTGTTCAATGTTAATTTCACGCACTAAATAAAATATTTTCCCATCATTTAACGGCTGAGCCACGATTATTATTGTTTGCTCTGGCCATGAAAAAATATTATCTTCAGAAAAAGTTCTCACGTTTTCCATGGTTAACGAATTTATTTTTTCAATGTTTGGAAAATGTTTTTTTATGTGGTTTGGGAGCTGTTGCCAACCTAAATAACCTTTAAAATGAATAGTATCGGGCAATGCAATATCATCCCCTCGATTATAAATTTTGCTAAAGTGATTACTCTCTAGGTGTAGATCTTGAAAGTTTGCTTCATCTAAACCACTAACAAAATAAAAACTGATCACTAATGTGTAACTAAGCACCACGGTTAATGCAACAAGGCTCTGAATTCTTAATACATAGCGGCGTAGTGTTTGCGGTCTATTCATTATGAATTAATGTCGCCAAAAGTTACCCCTTGCCCAGCAATGGTATGAATGAGTTTAGGCTCAGGTAATGAGTTTTTATCTAAATTTATTTCACAATGGTTGTCTTGATTAGTCTGTTGACTATCAATTTGTTGCCTAAGTTTAAAAAGATGAACCTTCAAACTATTACTGTCTGGGGCATCATCCCCCCAAATAGCCTGTGATAGTTGCTCGCGTGAAAGCACTTCAGGTGCGTTACGCATTAACACTTCAAGTAGTTTCCAACCGGTCGGTGATAAATGTAATACACGATTATTACGTACTGCAGTTTTAAGGGTAAAATCAACCGTCAAACCATGTTGTGAAAATTTATTAATAAGCCCTCTTCGTCGATTGGTTAACACTTTTAACCGTGCAATTAGCTCTAACATCTCAAATGGTTTTACCATGTAGTCGTCAATACCTACTTCAAAACCAGAAAGCTTATCATCTAATGTATCGCGTGCAGTTAACATGATCACGGGTGTACTAATCCCCTGCTCTCTTAATTGTTTGCACATAGTTAATCCATCCATACGCGGCATATTTACATCAAGAATAATAACGTCGTAAGGACGAACCAACTTTTGCTTGGCAATGAATTGTAACCCAGCAATACCGTTAGGCGCATGATCACATTGAATATTTTCTAATTCAAGGTAATCAACTACCGTTGTCGCTAAATCTAAGTCATCTTCAACAAGTAATACTAGTGTCATGATAATTCAATCACTTATGTACCTTAAAAAATGCAGCATAAAGCACAGGTACTACGCCTAAAGTTAATATTGTACCTACCCCCAAACCAAAAGCTAAAACCGTTGCCATCCCATAGAACATAGAATCTGGATTCATCATTAACGGTAATAATCCCATTATGGTGGTAACGGTTGTCATGGTAATAGGTCGAATTCGTGTTAAACATGAATTAATAATCGCTTGATAATCGTCCACCCCTTTTGAACGCTCTATATCTATTCGATCAATCAACACAATACCATTGTTGATAATAATGCCAGCCAGACTATAAATCCCTAATGTCACCATAAAACCAAATGGGGCATTCATCACCAATAAACCGATAACAGTACCAATTAACGATAATGGAATAGTTAGCACTATGATCATCGCTCGACGATAAGAGTTAAATTGAATCACCAATAACACCAGAACAAAACCAATAACCATTGGCATACTCGCGCCAAGCGCTTGTTGTGCTTCTTTTGAAACGACAATAACACCGTCGTATTCAATGTGGTGATTAACAGGTAAGTCTGACTTTAAAGCTTGTATATCGCCATCGACGATCAATTTAAGGTCTTCGGCAGTCATCTCAGTGTTATTCGCTTCAACGGTAATCGTGCTAAACATGTCCTCACGTTGTAAGGTTGAGTATTGATTAACAGGAATAAAGTCTGCAACTTGGAATAATGGAATAGAAGTTCCCGCAGATTGAGAGTAAATAGCCACCGTGCGTAACCTGTCAAGGTTAAAACGTTCTTCCTCTGTCGCTCTAAAAATAACAGGGATTATATCATCGCCCTCACGAAACTCAGTGACGATTGCTCCGCTAAAGTAACTTTGCAATGCAGTCGCAATATCTTCAGAAGTTACGCCAGCACGTCTAGCTCTGTGCTGGTCCACCTTAACTTTAATCTTCACAATGCGGTTTTCCCAGTCAGTGCGAATATTTTTTGTATGCGGAATTTCTTGTAATACCGACATGATTTCTTTGGCTTTTGCGTAAATCACATTTTTATCAGGACCTTTTACTTGAATGCTGATGGTGCTTGAATCAGAAGGGCCAGCAAACATGCGTTTTACTCGTCCAGAAACATTGGGAAAAGTCTCAATAATGCCGTTATGTAATTGGTTTACTAATACGTTTAAATCGGTACCATCTTTCACATTTAACACCACAAACCCTTTATTATCGGCAGGGTCTTCAGGGTTGAGTGTTAACACAAAGCGCGGGCCATTAAAGCCAGAATAACCAGAGTAGCTACTAATTTCAGGAAAACGTTCTTTATTATCCAACCAGTCAAATACCTCTAACATTTGACGATTAGTCTCTCTAGCAGAAGTCCCATTGGGTAAATCAATGTACATCATAATTTGGGTACGATCAGAGTCTGGAAAAAATTGTTTTTCGACAAACTTAAAACCGCCAAGCGATAACAACAATAGCCCGACCATTGACAACATAAACATAGCTTTATGGGTTAAAATTTGATGTAAAAAATTTTCATAAATACTATAAAAATGAATGCCTTGTTGCTTCTTTTTAATCGCGGTACTACTGGAAGATTTTTTATCTACACGAATAAATAAATAACAAAGTGTAGGCGTAACACATAAAGCTAACACCCAGCTTGTCATTAAGGTAATTAAAATAACTAAAGAAATTGAACGGGTAAATTCACCTGCAACATGTTCGGCTAACATTAAAGGGAGGAAAAATAAAATGGTGGTAATTGACGAGCTTAATAAAGGCAGAGCCAGCTCTTTTCCACCTTGAATCATGGCAGAAAAACGTTCTTCTCCTTTTTCTAGTCGACTCTTAAAATCCTCGGCTATAACAATGCCATTATCCACTAAAAGGCCTAGTGCGATTATAAGTGTCGCTAAACTCATTTTTTCTAACGCCATGCCAGAAAAATGCATAATAGCTAAAGTCGTTAACATAACAAACGGCACAATTGAGCCAACAATTAATCCTGTTCGCATACCTAAAAAGAAAATAACCACAACCAGTACAATCGCTAAGGTTTGCAAGACGTTAATGGATACCCCATGAACGGCTTTTTTAACTTGATCCGCTTGATATGTAGCAATATTAATTTGATAACCAATCGGTAAACTATTTTCAATTTTTGATACCATCGACTTTACACGTGGCGCATATTCTAAAAGGTTGTAATCAGGCAACATGGCAATTGCAAACATAATGGCAGGCTCGCCATTAAAATAAGCCGGCTGATGAGGTGGATCAATATACCCTCGACGCAAACTAACAATATCTTTTAACGCAATTGTATCTCCAGTCCCCGGAATACTGATATGGGTATCACCAATATCTTCAAGGGATGAAAAATTTCCGGTTGGCTCTACGACAATAAAACGCTTACCAGTATCTATTTGACCACCTGGGCTAATAATATTCTGCGCTTGTAATGCATTGATAATCGTTTGCGGCGAAATTCCTAATTGAGACAGTTTAGCTGTGCCAGCTTCTAAAAAGACTCTTTCTGCCTGGGCCCCTAAAATATCAACTTTCTTGGTGCCAGCTACTGAATAGAGATTATCTCGAATATGCTTAGCAATATCGTACATTTCGCCTAAATTAAAACCGTCGGCAGTTAAAGCTAATGTGACAACAGACACATCTCCAAACTCATCGTTAACATAGGGTGTTCGAGTGCCTTGTGGTAAATTCGTTTGAGCTTGTTTGACTTTATTTCGTAAATCTTGCCAAATATCATCTAAATTAAAATACCTGTCATATATTTCAACATGAATAACAGACTGCCCGGTTGTTGAAGTAGATGTAAGTTTTTCTACTTCTGGAATTTTTCTGATTTCTTTTTCTAAGGCGCGAGTAATTAATTGTTCAACTCGCTCTGGCGCCATTCCTGGGTATGAAGTTGTCACCACTGCAGTTCTGATAGTTATCGTCGGGTCTTCTTGTGCAGGTAGTGTCAAATAAGCAAAAACACCATTAATTAACAGTAAAGCCAAAATCATTAAAATAGATTTACGGTAAATAAATGCAATATGAGTTAAATTCATTTTATTCTCTTTGACAGTAATTAATTTAGTTAAAACGTTGAACGTGTTTATCTAATAAACGCACAGATTGACCATCTCGTAAAAATGAAACGCCAGCTGTAGCAACGATCTCACCATCATTTAATCCAGAAGAAATTATTACCTGATTATTAATAATACTCTCAGTTTGCACTTGTCTTTTACGAATAATTTGCTTTTCTTTATCGTAAACATACACATAAGCTTTCTGCCCTTCGTCTGCCCCTAAAGCAGAAATAGGTATATGGAAAGATTCACCTTCAAAGCCTGTTCGACCAACACCAGCGAAAGTGAAGTCCACTTCTGCGGTCATACCTGCTCTTAACCCATTAAGAGAAGAGGTAATAACAATAGTGACAGGAAACGCATTCGCGGTAGCTGCACGTGAGCTTATTTCAGTGATTTGACCTTTACTTTTTAATTGTGGAAAAGCGGAATAATGAATATCAACTTCACTAGCCATTGCTAATTTTTGAATAAGTGTTTCAGGTACCATTACCTGTACTTCAAGGCCGTCTTCACCTTCAATTTCAAACGTTGCTTGCCCAGGCGACACTTGCATTGAAGGCTCTATTAAACGTTTAGTGATTTTCCCATCATAGGGAGCGGTTAATATCGAGTCACTTAAATCTTTACTGGAAATATCCACTTGTGCTTTGGCTAAATTAACGGCACTGGTCGCTGATTCAAATGCCGCTTTAGCATTATCGTAACCCGATTTAGACACCAAGCCTTTTTCAGATAATTCGGCATAACGTTTAAATTCATTATCCGCTTCAGACAGTGACGCATGAGCTTTTTGTAAATTAGCTTGTGAACTTTGCATACTTAAATTGAAGTTTCTCAAATCCAAACGGGCAAGCTCATCACCACGCTTAACTGTTGCCCCGAGCTTCACGTTAACTTGGTCAACTTTACCACCAACTTCAAAACTTAAATTGGTAGATTCAACAGGGAAAAGACTGCCTGATAAACGTCTGACTTGATTAAAGGATGATTTTTGCACTTCTTGCCATGCTATTGGACGAATTGCTTCTTCAAACTTTTTTTCTTTTTCGCTGCAACCAGCCAATAAAACAAATAAAAATAAGCTAACAAGCACAAACTTATTGCAAGATAACGGCATAACAAAAATCCCTAAAAGTAACAAACTTTTAAGGCCTGCTGATCAATCGAATTTATGGGTCATTGTTTCTGGAGTATCAACTTAGTATTAAAAATAATTTAATACTAAGATCTACATAAATACTCAACATTTAACGGTAAAAACAAGTTCGAAAAATCAGTAAACCCTAACGTATGGAAATAGTGTACTACATAAAGGGTTAACAGTGGGTTAACGAATAGACTGTCATTATCCTTTTACACTTTTTCACTATTGATTAAAAAATAATAACCACCAAAAACAACCATATCGTTGCAGATTCAACAATTCGTTTGTAGCATCAATAGATATTACTCAGTAGTTGTTCAAAAACACACTAAGCTAACAAGCAATATCGTTAGCTCAAAGCCATAAAAAAAGAACAACAGATGAATGATGCTCTGCACCATTCAAATTTAAGGAATAGCACAATGACTACCGCTTCACTTCAACAAGCCGTGAATAGCGTTAACGAAAGCAATCAATGCGACTCAAATCAAGTTGATTGGCAAAAACTCAGTTACTTATTATTACTCTCTCGTGCCATGGATGATGTCGAAGAACAGGAGCTCGTTCCTGCTAAACTCGTATTCAATCAATTCTCTGCACGAGGTCACGACTTCGCACAAATTTTATTAGGTTTGCAACTCACCCATCCCCATGACGGCGCAACAGGTTATTATCGCTCGCGCCCTTTTGTCCTTTCTTTAGGTTTAGATATTGATGAAGCTGTTGCTTCTCCTATGGCAAAATCGGGTGGATACAGTGATGGTCGTGATATTGGTGTTGTTTGTAATTACCCAAATGTTGAGAGAACAGGTGCCATGTTATTCCCCATGTGTGGTGGTGTTGGTGCTCAATATTCACCAATAGCGGGCTGGGCTCAATCTATTGTTTATCATCGAGATGAACTTAAAAATGACGCCTATAAAGGCGCATTAGGTTTATCTATGGGCGGCGATTCATCCATGTCTACCAGCGGCTTTTGGGCTTCGCTTAATATCTCAACGACCAATAATCTTCCTCATTTATTTTATATTGAAGATAATGGTTATGGCATTTCCGTACCGCAAACAGTGCAAACCCCTGGTGGCGATCAGGTTGCTAATTTAGCTGCCTACAAAAATTTAAAAATAATTGATGGCGATGGTACTGATCCAGTAGCAACCCCTAAGTTAATTCAAGCAGCTGTCGATTATGTACGTAGTGGCAAAGGCACCTGTTTATTGCGTTTAAAAGTGCCCCGTTTGTGTGGACACACTTTTCAAGATACTCAAACCTACAAGCCTGCAGAAATGATCGCTGAAGAACAAGAAAACGATCCTCTACCTAAGCTAAAAAAATATCTTGCTCAACAACAAATTATCTCCGAGTCGCAGTGGCAAGCCCTAGAAGAAAAAGCGTATCAAGACATTCGTCAGAGTGTTGAGCGGGCCAAACAGCGTCCAGAGCCTAATACCGATAACTTAACACGCTATGTTTTTGCAGAAACCGATGAAAACGGTAAACCAGATCTACAATTACGAGGTGGCTTACATGGCGATAATTATCCATTTAGTTCGGTAACACAAACAGCTAAACCGCAAGGTCAACGCTTGAATATGCAAACAGCTATTCGTCAGGTACTCGAACACGAGCTTCAAACAAACCCAAAAGTATTGGTCTTTGGTGAAGATGTTGGTCCAAAAGGTGGGGTTCATGGTGCAACACTAGGTCTTAATGAAAAGTTTGGCGATCATCGTGTATTCGATACTAGTTTATCGGAAGAAGGCATTATCGGTCGGGCTGTTGGTATGGCACTGGCAGGATTAATGCCCGTACCTGAAATTCAATTTAGAAAGTACGCTGAACCAGCCGCTGAACAAATTACCGATACAGGTATTATGCGATGGCGCACAAACAACCAATTTGCAGCACCTATGGTTATTCGTATACCTGGCGGCTTTGCAGGGCGTGGGGATCCATGGCATTCAATGAGTGACGAAGTTGAGTGGGCGCATAAAACGGGTTGGCAAGTGGTTATGCCTTCTAATGCTGAAGATGCTGCCGGATTATTACGTTTTGCCTTACGTGATAACAACCCGACAATATTTTTTGAACACCGCTCGCTACTCGATAATCGCTGGGCAAGACGTCCTTATCCTGGCGATGATTTTGTTATTCCATTGGGCAAAGCCAACATTCTTTGTGCCGGTGATAAATTAACCCTTGTCACTTGGGGCGCTATGGTAGAGCGCTGCGAATTGGCTATTGAAGAGCTAAAAAAAGAACATACGCCTGATAGTATTGAACTTATTGATTTACGCTCTATTGTGCCTTGGGACAAAGCGGCCGTACTCGCCAGTATTAAAAAAACAGGGCGCTGCCTAATCGTTCATGAAGATAACATGACCGCAGGGTTCGGAGCTGAAATCGCAGCAGTAGTTGCCAAAGAAGGCTTTTTTGATTTAGATGCCCCTATTGAACGTCTTACTATGCCTGACACTCCTAACCCACATAATATTCATTTACTTAATGTAGCGGTGCCAACTGTTGAGCGCATAATAGCGACTATCATTGATACAGTAGAATTTTAACAAGAGCGAGTAACTAAGATGAGTACTATTGATATCACCCTACCCGCCTCTCAGTTAGAAGGCACTTCGGCAACTTTATCAAAATGGTTGGTTAACATTGGCCAGCAAGTTGCTGAAGGAGAACCATTAATCGAATTAGAAACAGATAAAGTTTCAATGGAAATATGCGCACCTGAAGCCGGAAACTTACTGGATATAATCGCCTGTGAGGGAGAAGAAATAGCCGTAGATGCGGTATTAGGGCATATAGAAACCAGTAAGATTGTTGCTGATCAACACCTCCCCCATGCGACAACAAATAATCATACAAATAACACAGAACAAACAAGTATTAGCAAACCACAAGATATAGCTGATGATAACAGTGCACACGATCTAATTGGCCCTGCAGCAAGACGATTATTAAAAAGCCATCACCTTGATCACCACCTTATTAATGGCTCTGGTCGACGAGGACGTGTAACTCGTAACGATGTTCAAGCTTACATTTCCGCTATGCCGAATCAACGAAGCCCGATGTCAGAGCAATCAATAACGAGTCGACCATTAAAAGGAACGATGGTTGAACACACGAGCATGCGTAAAGCGATTGCAAATCATATGGTCAGTAGCTTGTTAGAAACCTCCCCTCATGTCACCAGTATTTTTGAAATGGACATGAGCAATATTATTGCACATAGAAAATGGCATAAAAAAGAATATGCAGACTGCAATGTTAACTTAACATTTACCGCTTACTTTTTATCTGCGGTGGTTAAAGCCGTACAAGCAGTTCCACAAGTAAATGCTCGTTTTCATGAAAATGCATTAGAAATATTTAGCGATATTAATATTGGTGTCGGGACTGCACTTGGTGATTCAGGCTTAGTCGTTCCTGTGGTTCAACAAGTCCAATCGCTAAACTTATTCAGTATTGCTAGTGCGTTAACAGCACAAACTCAAAAAGCAAGAGAAGGCAAACTCGTCCCCAAAGATATGAAAAATGGCACCTTTACCATTTCTAATCACGGTGTTAGCGGTAGTTTAATTGCTACTCCTATTATCATTAACCAACCGCAAGTCGCAATTTTAGGCGTGGGTAAATTAGAAAAACGTGTTGTGGTACAAGAGGTTAATGGTGTTGATACTATGGTTATAAAACCTAAATGTTATGTATCGTTAAGTATTGATCATCGTGCTTTAGACGCACACCAAACTAACCAGTTTTTAGCTAAATTTGTTGACGTTATTGAGACTTGGGGTGAGTAATCCTTCAACAGCAGCCATAAATAAAAAGAATGATTAAGGAAATTTATAATGAAAATACAAAGTTATGTTAATGGCCAGTGGGTCAGCGGAGAAGGTCGTGCACAGCAATGTGTTAATGCTGTTAACGACGAAGTCATTGGCGATATACACTCACTAACTTCAGGTTTTGACGAATTACTCGATTATGGCAGAACAAAAGCAGGCCCTGCACTACGTAAATTAACGATTCACCAACGCGCTGAAATGATCAAAGCATTGGCTAAATATTTACTCGATCGTAAGGATGAGTTTTATCGTATTTCTTATTTAACAGGGGCAACAAAAGCCGACTCTTGGGTAGATATTGAAGGCGGTATTGGTACTATGTTTAGCTACAGTGGTATTGCTCGTCGCGAACTGAACAATGATACATTTATAGTGGAAGGCCCTGTTGAGCCTCTCTCTAAAAACGGCACCTTTGTCGGTCGACATATTTTAACAGCTAAAGAAGGGGTTTCTGTGCACATCAATGCCTTTAACTTTCCTATTTGGGGCATGTTAGAAAAAATTACGCCAAGCCTCATTGCTGGCGTACCCGTTGTAGTAAAACCTGGGAGTGTTACTTGTTACTTAACCGAAGCTGTTGTTAAAGCGATCGTCGAATCTAACATACTTCCAGAAGGTGCTATACAACTTATTTGTGGCAGTGTTGGGGATTTACTTGATCACCTCACTGAACAAGATATCGTCACCTTCACAGGATCAGCATCTACTGGTCAAATGTTGAAAACACATAAAAATATCATTGCCAAATCTATTCCTTTTACCATGGAAGCTGATTCACTTAACTGTTGTATATTAGCACCCGATGTAAAAGTTGAAGATCCAGAGTTTGATCTCTACATCAAAGAAATTGCTCGAGAGATGACCACCAAAGCAGGCCAAAAATGTACCGCAATTCGCCGAATATTCGCCCCTGAAAACATGACAGAATCGGTGGCAGACGCCCTTAAATCACGATTATTAAAAACAACCATAGGTGATCCCAAACAAGAGGGTGTGCGCATGGGAGCATTGGTAGGAAAATCGCAGCGAGATGATGTTATTTCTGTTATCGATCAACTTAGCCAAGGTAACGACGTGTTACTTTCAGGTATGGACAACTTTCAACGTATTGGCATTAACAACGAGCAAGGTGCATTTTTAGCGCCCACTTTACTGCATTGTTCTAATCCATTAAATAATCATGCTGTTCATGATATTGAAGCGTTCGGTCCTGTAAGTACGCTTATGCCATATACTGATATCGAACAAGCGATAGCGCTAGCAAAACTAGGTAAAGGTAGCTTAGCCGGTTCTGTATTTACTTACGATAAAGCTCATGCACGCCAATTAATTTTAGGTGCAGCATCCCATCATGGCCGCATGTTAGTGATTGACAGAGATTGTGCTAAAGAATCAACAGGTCATGGCTCACCATTAGCTAATCTTGTTCACGGTGGTCCGGGTCGTGCAGGCGGCGGTGAAGAACTGGGCGGCGTACGTGCGATAAAGCATTATATGCAGCGTAGTGCGATTCAAGGCTCTCCTACCTCACTGATGGCTGTAACCAATGAGTATGTAAAAGGTGCCACCACGGTTGAGGATCGCATACACCCGTTTAGAAAATATTTTGAAGAATTAAAAATTGGTGAGTCACTTATGACACACAGACGCACTGTTACTGAAGCGGATATTGTTAACTTTGGCTGTTTATCAGGGGATCATTTCTACGCGCATTTCGATGAAATTGCCGCAAAAGATTCGTTCTTTGGTCAACGTGTTGCCCATGGCTATTTTGTTATTTCAGCGGCGGCTGGTTTATTTGTAGATCCCGGCCAAGGACCTGTTATCGCAAACTATGGTATTGATAACTTACGTTTTGTCGAACCTGTTGCTATTGGCGATACTATACAAGTGAAGCTAACCGCAAAACGTAAAATTAATAAGTCGAAACGCCCTGACGATAAATATCATACAGGGGTTGTTGTTTGGGATATTGAAGTCACTAATCAACACGATGAAGCCGTCGCAATTTATGATATTTTAACGTTAGTTGAGCGTAAATACAGTGATGAATAAGGCGCATCATTGTACTCATAAAATGATAATGCAATAAATAACGCCTTATGGTTGTTAAAGTTATTTAGTTTGATGTGATGATTGAGTAAACCGAGGACGATCCGCTTGAATTTTATCAAGCGGTTCAACCAAACGTAAACTGTCTTTACAGCGAGTTACTAAGTTAATGTACTCTTGGGTACCTGCTTTTTTCCAATTAACTTCTTGCTCACTTAATTGACGAATGACTTTAGCCGGTGATCCAACAACCATAGAACGTGGCTCACAATTAAATGCCGACTTAACAAATGCGGAGGCGGCAACAACAGATTCGGCGCCAATATTAGCATCGTCCATAACAACCGCGTTCATGCCGATAAGAGCATTTTCGCCAATACGACAACCATGCAATACAGCGCAATGACCAATATGACTAAAAGGCTCAAGGTAGCAGTCTTTTTTAGGAAAACTGTGCATCACACAGTTGTCTTGTACATTGGAATTAGCACAAACATGAATACGCCCAAAATCACCACGTAAAACTGCGTGTGGGCCAATATAGCAATTAGCTTCAATGATAACATCGCCAATTATTTCAGCACTTGGATGAATAAAACTGCTAGGGTCAACAACAGGAATATAGTCATCGAGGGCGTAAATAGGCATAAAAGCTCCAGTGCTAAATATAAGTTAAATATAATTAAATAGAATCAAGAGTATAAATGAGGTTTACCCTATGCACCATGATAAAAACACTAAGGTTGAATATCAAACGATCACACTAGAAAAAAACAATGGTGTGGCCAAGTTAACACTTAACCGTCCTGATAAAATGAATAGTTTTAATGTGCAAATGCACGAAGAAATTCAAAACGCATTAGACAATATTGTTAGCGATGGGGTTAGTCGTTGTTTGTTATTAACAGGGAATGGACGAGGCTTTTGTGCCGGTCAAGATTTGGGCGATCGCGCAGTATCTACCGAGACAACTTCAAGACCTGATTTAGGCTTGTCAGTCGAGAAATACTATAACCCATTAATACGTCGTTTAACGGGAATGAAAATGCCCGTTATATGCGCACTAAATGGTGTAGCTGCTGGAGCAGGTGCCAGTGTAGCCATGGCTTGTGATATTGTAGTTGCTGCAAAGTCGGCGTCTTTTATCTTATCATTTTGTAAAGTCGGTTTAGTGCCCGATTCTGGTAGTTCATGGCATTTTACTCGTGCGCTAGGCTTACCACGAGCTAAAGCTCTCGCCATGTTAGGAAATAAGCTCAGCGCTGAACAAGCTGAGCAATGGGGGTTAATTTACCAAGTGGTTGAAAATGAAGATTTGGTTGAACAGTCGATGACTTTAGCCACTCATTTAGCTACCCAACCCACGCAAGCCTTAGGTCAAATTAAACAGTTATTAAATACCTCGTTTGATCACAGTTTACATGATCAACTCGAGCGTGAACGCGAAACTATGCAGCACTTAGGAAAAAGTGATGACTACCAAGAAGGTGTTGCTGCCTTTATGGAAAAACGCCCAGCTCAATTTAACGGCCAATAAACAAGGATAACCCAATGAAAGATGTTTATATTTGCGATGCAGTTCGCACACCTATCGGCCGTTATGGCGGCTCACTTGCTACCGTTAGAGCAGACGATCTTGGCGCACTGCCAATGAAAGCTTTAATGGAGCGAAACTCACAAGTGGATTGGACTCAAATTGATGAAGTTTACTATGGCTGTGCAAATCAATCGGGTGAAGACAACCGCAACGTTGCCCGAATGAGTGTGTTACTTGCCGGCCTTCCTCAAGTAGTTCCAGCCGTTACTATAAATCGTTTATGTGGCTCAGGAATGGACGCGATTGGCACGGCTGCTCGTGCCATTGCTTGTGGTGCTCAATCAATGGCAATCGCTGGTGGGGTTGAAGCAATGACGCGTGCTCCACTGGTAATGGCTAAAGCTCAAAGCGCTTTTGATCGACAAGTTAATATGTTTGACACCACAATGGGTTGGCGTTTTGTTAATAAAAAATTCGAACATGAGTACGGCGTCGACTCTATGCCAGAAACCGGGGAAAATGTAGCTGAACAATTTAATATTAGTCGTGAAGATCAAGACTTGTTTGCTTTTAAGTCTCAACAAAAACTTGCAATTGCTCAAGATAATAATATTTTCGATAAAGAAATAATGCCTGTTACTGTCCAAGTTAACCGTAAGGAGACTAGAGTTTTTTCTCAAGATGAACACGGTAGAGCAACAACTACGCTTGAAGGTTTAGCGGCATTGAAAACTCCTTTTAGAACAGGAGGCACCATTACCGCAGGCAATGCTTCGGGAATTAATGACGGTGCATGTGCCCTTTTAATTGCTTCAAAAGAAGCTGCGACAGCTAATGGTTTAACACCAATTTCACGCATTGTGGCAATGGCTACTGCTGGATTAGAACCACGCATTATGGGTGTAGGGCCTGTCAATGCAACTAAAAAAGTATTAGCGAAAACTGGCTTAACTCTTGAGCAAATGGACGTGATAGAGCTTAACGAAGCGTTTGCTGCACAAGGTTTAGCCGTATTACGAGAGTTAGGTATTAATGATGATGATCCACGTATTAACCCCAATGGTGGAGCCATTGCTTTAGGGCATCCTTTAGGTATGAGTGGTGCTCGCTTGGTCACTACCGCAAGCTATCAATTACAACGCGTTCAAGGTAAATACGCTTTGTGTACTATGTGCATTGGTGTTGGTCAAGGTATTGCGATGATTATTGAACGAGCTTAATCATTAGTCTTTTTAAATTTAACAACTAGGTGCAGGTAACTAGCACCTAGTGTCTTTTCACGGTAAACTTTATTTATTCTCAACTTAAAATAGTTTTCCATGTCAGATAGCACGCTCAATACAAGCCTTACCGCTACAACCAACAAACCTAATAAGCAACCTGCTGGTAAAGTTCACTGTAGTTTAGATTTACAAACTTTTTTACCTTATCGCATGTACTGTTTAGCAACACAAATGGCACAAGCAGGCAACGATCTACCAGAATTATTAAATGAAGTAGGTGTTAACATTGGCGAACGAGAATGGCGAGTTATTTCAATTTTAGGTGCTTATGGTGGATTAACCAATGGACATGTGGCCAACGCACTAAAAAGTGATGCCGCGACTGTTTCACGTGCGGTAAAAGTACTAAAAACACAAAACTTAGTAGATACCCTAAATTCGAAAAAAGACCGCCGTAAAGTTTTAATTTATTTAACGGAAACTGGCGCTCAACTATATGATCAAATAACGCCTAAACGTATTGAAACGGGGAAAATGATTGATGAATGCTTTACCCATGAAGAATTGTCTACTCTACACCACCTTTTAAATAAAGTAGATCGTCATTTACAACATATGGAAAATGAACTTGAAGACGAGTGGGAGTAATTTAACGTGTTAGTGCAGTTTAGCGTTTGAGGTTAATAGATGTATATAAATAGTAGCCTTAACTCGGGTTAATATAAGCATTAAAAATGGCATCGTATTGACCGCTTTCTTTTAACCTTTTTAGCCCTTTATTAAAAGCATCTCTGATCTTTTCATCATGAAAAAGAATACTATTAACGCTTTGACCAAATAGCGGGAAACTATCGACAGGCAACGTTGTATCTATTCCACCTTTTTCGTTAATTTTAGCGCGATAATAATTAAAAATTTGTTGATCGAGTTGGATCACTTCAAAACGCTCTAAAAATAACATTTTAACTTGTAATTCCTGATTATAATTTTCTCGATAATTGGTGTTGTTTTCAATCATAGCCGCATACTCCTCTCCCATTCTACGAGAAGCACCTTGCCAAGACATTAAAGAATGCGACGCTAAGTCACTAATACGAGTAAATTTAAAGTTATTTTTCTTTAACGCAACAGCTATATTTTCATAAGCATAAGCTTCATCAGATAAATACCCTTCCAAATTTTCCTGTTCAATTACTTGTAAGCTAACATCACAAACCGCATCCACTTGTTTGAATTTATAGGAGGTAATTCGACGAGCATATGGATAATAAAGTGCATTAATTTCATAACCTTCTGATGCTAATGCTTCTTTTACTAAGGTAATAAGAATGCCATTATTTGTTTCAGGAATAACCCAAGGTGCTAACGCATTTCCAAAGGCTACTGTAATTTTTTGTGCGCCCCAGCTTGATAAAGGCAACAACATAAAAACAATCAACAATATTAATTTTATTGGCATATTTAATCTAAACTTCAAACAATAATTACCTATACTATAGTCTAAAATTCTCGCGATTCATTTATTTTATTTGCCTTTTGAATAACCAAATAAAAAGGCAAATAAAAAGTTAATTAACCACCTTGATCACTTCAATACCAAGACGCTTCCCTAAACGATTTAAATTTGCTCTGTCGGTAGTTAAGCGTTTAGCTGCACGACTCCAATTGCCTTTTTCTTCACTAAGTACCGAACTAATGATCTCTTTTTGATAACGATCGACTTCCTCACGCAAATTTATTGAAGGTTGAGATTTAACTTCAGTAAGATTATTATTTTTCGCTTTCTGTTCTGTTAGCACGATTGATTTGCTTGTTCTGTTTTCAACATCGCTACTTAAATTGTCACAATCAGATAGTGATAGTTTTACAACAGCTTTGTTTGGTTGTTGAGCAAGCGCCTTTAAAGCTGCTCGACTGATCAAATGTTCTAATTCTCGTACATTTCCTGGCCAATGATATTGCGATAGGTAGTCAATAAAATCTGGCGAAGCTTTAAGTTGCTTAATACCTAGTTTTCGCTTAATTTTTTCGATAAAAAAGCCAACCAATAATGAAATATCCCCTTCACGTTCTCTCAGTGGCGGCACAATAAGAGGGTATACATTTAATCGGTGATATAAGTCTGCCCTGAACTTACCCTTTTCAACTTCGCTTTGAAGGTCACGATTTGTTGCTGCAATAATACGGACATCAACATTTATTAGTTTATCTTGCCCCACCGCTTGAATTTCGTTACTTTGAATTGCTCTTAAGAGCTTACTTTGCGCATGTAAAGGTAATTCACCAATCTCATCTAAAAATAAAGTACCGCCATTGGCGATTACAAACTTTCCGGCACGACTCTTATCAGCACCAGTAAAAGCCCCCTTAACATGACCAAATAATTCACTTTCGATTAAGTTATCTGGCAGCGCTGCACAGTTTACATAAACCATGGGAGATCGATGTCTTGTTGATTGTTGATGTATATCATGGGCGACTAGTTCTTTACCTGAGCCGCTCTCTCCTTGAATAAGTACATTAAACTCAGATGAAGCAACCAAAGTGATTTCTTTGCTTAATTGCTGCATGGCTGTGCTGTTTCCTATTAATTCATTTTGCTCTACAACCACATTAGGTCGACTTAAAGCTGCGAGGACTTGTTGAGAATGATCAATATTTTTTTCCAATCTCTCTAACGTTAGCGCTGTGTGTAAACTAACCGAGGCAAGTGCTGAAACAATCTCTAAGGTACGCTCTGGAATGTCATCAAAAACTTGAGGTATTAGACTATCTAGGGTCAATACACCAATTAAATGCCCTTGAAAGTGTAATGGAATACCCATGCATGCATGGACGGGTAAGTCACCCTCTTGTGCAATTAACAACCCATCGTAGGGATCAGGTAGCGAACAGTTACTGGCAAATCGAATAAATTTTTGCGATTGACAAATTTTGTCTAAACGAGGATGTTCATTAATAATAAACCGCCTACCTAACGTGTCTTTACTAAGCCCTTGCAATGCTAGGGGAACTAAAACCTCCCCTTTTACCGCTAGCAAAGCAACGGCTTCACAAGTAATGGTTTTTCTAATCGTCGATAACAAATTATCGAATCGATCAACGCTTGTCATACTTTGAGCTAAGTTTAATGATAATTCGATCAATGCTGCGGAAGATATTTCGTTCATGGTGATATCACTTGCAAAACAGAGAGTGAGTATCCCAAAAACCAAAGACACAGTCAAAAAGAAATATCTATGTCTTTTTGACACACTAATATCAAGTCAAATTGACTCAAATTACTAATCATTACTTTTCTATTAAATCGCTATCCAATTGAAATAAAAGAAATTATAAACATTGGCCTGATAGTTGTACTAATACTGATAAGCTCGCAGGGGAAAGGCACCTCAAAATGAAAGATAATACGTTAGCTGAAAACTTTAGTATTGATTCAAATCAATTAAATTTTAACCAATGCATAAAAATTGGTAACACGCTTATGGCGACTTCGTTACTGATAATAAGTGCGTGTATTTACCTTACCTTTATACAAGCAGATCATTTTAGCTTGGCGATTCAAATTGGTGGTCACATTGGCACAATTATATTCGCTGCTACAGCAAAAATAGGTTACGTAATACGTTGTATTGGAGCGCATGGTTTAGGACATAACGCTTATTAATATTGCTAACGTATTATCGATATTCTCAACTTGCTTATTACATAATTATTTACCTTTACCAAATTAACATCTCGGAGAAGTACATGTTAACAACTCACCACATCGCTATTGTAAAAAGCACCATTCCTTTATTAGAGGCTGGAGGAAGTGACATTACCGAACATTTTTACCAACGGTTATTTTTGCATAACCCCGAATTAAAAGACATTTTCAACATGAGTAACCAAGCTTCTGGTCGACAAAAAACTGCTCTTTTTGAGGCAATACTCGCTTATGCTAAAAATATAGATAATATTTCAGTGCTAAAACATGCCGTTGAACGAATTGCACAAAAGCACACTAGCTTTCATATACAACCTGCTCATTATCAAGTGGTAGGTTTGCATTTAATAGAAACATTACGCGAACTTTTACCCGAGCAATTCACCCCTGAAGTAGAAGAAGCATGGACAGTTGCTTACGGGGTGTTAGCTGAAGTATTTATTAATCGTGAAGAACAACTCTATGCAGAGCGAGAAAATAGCCAAGGAGGTTGGCGTGGCAAACGGGCTTTTTGTCTTGTTGATAAAAAAGTCGAATCTGAATTTGTCACCAGCTTTGTCTTTGAACCGATTGATCAACAACCGATAATAGACTATCAGGTTGGTCAATACATTGGCATCGAGTTAACACCACATAAAAGTAATCACGTCGAAATTAGACAATATTCACTTTCGGACAAACCAAACAACAAAAGCTACCGTATTTCAGTAAAACGCGAGTTAGGCACACACAATGGCTTAATGTCGAATCATT
Organism: Colwellia sp. SU-HH01217; assembly: GCF_057543495.1. NCBI lineage: Bacteria > Pseudomonadati > Pseudomonadota > Gammaproteobacteria > Alteromonadales > Colwelliaceae > Colwellia > Colwellia sp. SU-HH01217. Next base: position 101,985 of record NZ_BAAJLX010000004.1, read on the forward strand.
TACATGATCACCTAAATGTTGGCGATTTAGTTGACTTACATGCCCCGGCTGGCGACTTCTTTTTCATTAATCGTGAAGCTCCTGTTGTACTAGTTTCAGCAGGTGTTGGTATTACTCCTATGCAGGCTATGCTAGAGAAACTTGCTAGTGAAGCATATGATAATCAAATTCACTATATTCACGCATGTGAGAATGAATTACAGCACTCCTTTAAACAACGCACACAAGAGCTATGTGATTTAAGAGGCTGGCAGCACAATACATGGTACAGAGAAACGCAAAGCAATAATAAAAACACGCATCAAGGATTTATTAATTTTAATGATATTGATCTCCCTGTTTGCGACGGAAATTATTATCTTTGTGGTCCTGTAGGCTTTATGCAGTTTGCTAAAACAGACCTAATGAAACTGGGTGTTGATGAGGCCCGAATTCATTATGAAGTATTTGGTCCTCATGCGACGTTATAAATGTTACCTGAGTTAACACTTATAACCTAAATGAGGCCATGTTTAGCATGGTCTCATTTACTTCTGAACAACTTCACCTGAATAAATTAAAGCATATCAACCTTTATTGAACAAACAAAATTTAATTAGATAACTAATTAAAAACAGATAAAACCCTACCATCACAAAATGCTATATTAACAACATAATATATATAAATTATTATCTTAAGTAGGTAGAAATATTAAATTGAACTAATATAATAATTAGTACTCTAACCATTATCGATTAAAATAAAATGCATATGGAGGAAATATGTTAGTCAGCTTAAATGAGTTGCACGGAAGTTCTGTTAATGCGACCGATGGTGATGTTGGACAAGTAAAAGATGTTTATTTTGATGACAGGCACTGGACCATTAGGTTTATGGTGGTAGATATACATCCTTGGGTGCCGTTAAGCCCAAAAAATTTGATTAGCCCTATCTCATTACGTGAGTTCAATAATAAAGAACATGTGCTGCACGTATCTATTAGCAAAGATAAAGTAAAAAACAGTCCTAAAATAGAAGAACATGAGCCTGTATCTCGTGAATTTGAACAACAGTATTTTGACTACTACGCTTATGGTTATTATTGGTTAGGCACTGAAACTTGGGGGGAGTATGCATATCCAACAGCTTTAGTTGATCATAAAACTTTAGTGCTAGAAGGCGTTATGAGTGAAGAAACTAAAACGACCAATCACCTTCGATCAACCAATGAGATAACACATTATGGTATTGATGCGATAGATGGCGAAAAAGGCCATATTAAAGACTTTATTTGTGATACCTATAATTGGTCTATTCGCTATTTGGTTGTAGATACACGTGACTGGTTGCCTGGTGGCAAAAAAGTATTGATCACCCCTGAACACCTCGACACCTTAAATTGGCAAGACAAAACGGTTACCTGCAATATCAATTTAGAGCAAATAAAATCGTGTCCTGAATATCATGAAGAAAAATTAAATGATGAAAACTACTTAGCAGAGGTTAAAGGCAAGTTAATGTTCAATAAAAAGGTGTCTTAGCCATAAAGTAAATAATTGCCCAATGAGTTAAAACTCGTCATAGTTAAGCCCGTGATATTGTTCTATTGATAACATTTAAAGAGAGAGCGATTATCAAGCCTACTTCAGGTTAAGTTTTTCAAAGACATTACCTCGAAGACATTACCTTAAAGACAATACCTCGCGGGCTGAATGACAGGATAAAATATTAATATAATTTAATAAACACTCGAGAATATAATGCAAAATAAAGATAACAAGGACTTTTCTACAAATACGGCAAACACTCAATGTTTATATGGTAATGAAACAACAAAGGCCCTTGAAAACTTTACGATTAGCAAGTTAAAAATGCCGCGTGCATTTCTTTGGGCATTGGGCACAATTAAAAGTGCTTGTGCGCAAGCAAATCAAGAGCTAGCTTTATTAGATAAAGACAAATCAGCAGCAATTACATTAGCGGCACAAAAAGTAGCTGACGGCTGTTTTGATGATCAATTCCCAATTGATGTATTTCAAACAGGCTCTGGCACTAGTACCAATATGAATGCCAACGAAGTTATTGCCTCGTTAGCCGAGCAAAACAAAGATAACACGCTACCAATTCACCCAAATGACGACGTCAATATGGGACAAAGCTCTAACGATATTATTCCATCTTGTATTCACCTAAGTGCTGCAGTACTTATTACCAAGCAACTATTACCTGCTTTGCAACAATTAATTGACATGTTAGATAATAAAGCTAGCGAGCATCAGCACACAATAAAAACTGGCAGAACTCATTTAATGGATGCAATGCCTTTAAGTTTCGCCCAAGAAATTAGCGGCTGGAGCGCTCAAGTTCGTTTTGTACATAATCAGCTCCAACAAAGTCTGCCGAGTTTATACAAACTCGCTATTGGTGGTACAGCCGTTGGAACAGGTGTGAATACCCACCCCAAATTCGCCGCTAAAGTCTCTCACGTTTTAACAGAAAAGACAGGCTTAGTTTTTACGCCAGCCGATAACTATTTTCGAGCAATAAGTGCTCAAGACACCGCCGTTTTTATCAGTGGAATACTAAAAACAACAGCGGTTAGCTTAAGTAAAATTAGCAATGATATACGCTGGTTAAGTAGTGGCCCCCAAAATGGTTTAAATGAAATACAACTACCAGAGCGACAAAAAGGCAGTAGTATTATGCCCGGAAAAGTTAATCCAGTAGTACCTGAAGCGATATTAATGGCTTGTACTCAAGTTATTGGCAATGACACAACCATAACATTAGCGGGGCAATCTGGTAATTTTCAGTTAAATACTATGCTTCCTTTAATTGCCCACACTTTAATACAAAGCATCGAACTCCTTAGCTCTAGTAGTATTTCACTTAGCGAAAAAGTACTTAAAGACATGTTAGTCAATCAAACTGTTATTGAGCAAAGCTTAGCAAAAAACCCAATTTTAGTGACAGCATTAGCACAGCACATTGGTTATGAAAAATGTGCCGAAATTGCTAAAACAGCATATATGGAAAATAGAACCGTAATAGATGTAGCCAAAGCACTCACCCAACTAAGTGAAGCAGAACTGCTTGAGCTTTTAGATCCTAAAAATTTAATTAGCAACCAAAGCTCTAAATAACTTCACCTAAATAACTTCAGGTGAATTAAATTCACTTATTGCGTGAATTTATCTCGTTTGCCCGAGTAGAGTAAAAGCCCTAAGATGAACTTGTTTTTGAATCCCCCCCGATTCTCCAAAACAATATGTTTTTTACTGCTTTAATTGTGCAATTTGTTTAACTTGAGGACATCTTTATGATGTCCTTTTTTTTGCCTGTTTTTTATCGGTACGCTATAGCGTCTAGTTAAAAATTTAAATTGCCGATTTTGTGAACGGGAATAAAGTGAGGTGAATTTAATTCACCTATTAAGTGAATTTATCTCGTTTGCCCGAGTAGAATAAAAACCCTAAGGTGAACTTGTTTTTGAATCCCCCCGATTCTCCAAAACAATATGTTTTTTACTGCTTCAATTGTTCAATTTGTTAAACTTAAGGACATCAATTTTTGATGTCCTTTTTTTTGCTCTCAACTTTATGCCACTATGTATAGTGCAAGGTATAGTGCAAGCGAACCAACATGGTGCAACGCAAAAAGAATAACTTATTCCAAAACCATTTAACTCATTGTAATACAACAACTTACAACTTGGTCTAGGTATTGCAAATTAATGTTGTCTTCATTCATTAAATATTACTATGCCAATTCAAACTCCAATACGAGGCTTACGCTCTTTCTGCGTAGCTTCTAAATGCTTAAGCTTTAAACATGCCGCAGAGCAATTATATTTAACCCCTTCAGCGGTTAGTCATCAAATTAAACAACTTGAAGCACAACTAGGTATTGCGCTATTCAAAAGAGGTACCCGTTCAATTGAATTAACCACTGCTGGTAAACAATTCTATCAATCGGTACAGCCTATTATTCATCAGCTCGAGTCAACTATTTCTGAGTTTACCCATAACCAACAAAATAAAACCATTATTATCAGTTTGCCAGAGTTTTTTGCCAGTGAACTGTTTACACCACGATTAAGTGAGTGGTCTGAACAAAACCCAGATATTAATTTGCAATTAGAAACTGTTAAGGCTGGTAATCAATCGTCGAATATAGCCGACTTATCAATCGTGCTTGCAAATGGCAAGCCCAATGCGAGCATTGTTCACGAACTGTTTCCGATACGTTATGCACCTGCATGTAACAAAAAGCTCTATTCAACGTTGAAAAACAAAGGATTTTCTGCATTAAAAACAACTCCGTTATTACTGCATAGCGCCCGACCATGGTCATGGCATCAGTGGGCTGACAATGTAGGAATTGACGACTTTGATCCCAAACAGATTATTCAATTTGACAGCATGTTTGGTGTTGCAAGAGCTGCACAGCAAGGTATGGGAATCGCATTAGTGCCATTGCCAATGAGTAAAACTTGGTTTAGTGAACAACTCTTAGTTAAGTTATTCGATGAAGAGCTCAATACCAATGATAGATATTATTTAATTCAACATGAGAACATGGAAAACAAAAAAGAGTTAACCCTTTTTGCTCATTGGGTGAAAAATACCTTCGCTATATAAATCAATTTAGCTGACAAGTAATAAAAATATCCTCCATTTTATAGATGAATTTAATTCACTCAATACGTCGATTTTAATCGTTTGTCAGCTTTCTTAATATTCCTTACATTAGACCTGCATCAACAAGATGCACTAACCCAAAGGAGAATTATCATGAACACTAAACCTGCACTATTAAAAGCTTTATTTACTGGCATTATTCTAACAAGTTCAGCAATTGCATCTGCACAAGCACCTGCATTAAAAGTTGCTGTAGTAAAAGGTGTAATGGGTAGTCAAAATATTGTAGCTGGCGATATTGAAACGGGTATTAAAAGGTTGTCACGTCATAGCTCAAAAGAAACGGCATTCGATAAAGCAATGGGATTATGTGTTGCTTATTTAAAAAGTGATAACACCATAAAATCTGAATCTGCATGTACGGCTGCAGTTGAAGCCTCAAAACTAATTCAATCTGAAAGTTCAAATGCTTTATACCTTAAATCTCTTAGTTACAGCAACCGTGCAGTAGCCAAGTATTTAAATGATGATATCGACGGTGCAGTAAGCGATTTAACAGTAGCTAAATCATTAAGTGTGAATAACGTTACTACTGGTAACTTAGCTTTTATTCAAAGTGTTAACGCTAAAGTTGAAATAGATGAATATACTGAAACATTCACTGACTAAGCATCAGCGGTAAACTGAACTAAAAAACTCTGAACTATAACTTTAATCTGATTTTACTTTAGGTGACACATTATGAAATTTATACAAGCCATAGCGGTATTTATCGATGAACTTAAACATATCTCTATTAGTCAATGGGATATTGAACAGGAGCAAAACATATGCGACAGCAATTTAAAAAGTAAGACTAATTAATGGAACACATTTGTTCACCCTCAATTGATAGAATAAAGCGATTACATTATGAATTATATTAGTGTTATTGAACGCTACCATGAGTATCAAAATTCTATCCACAAGCTTATGGCTTCAATTACTGCAGGGACATTTGATGAAGCATTTTTTAAAGACCCATCCTCATTAACACACTCGATGAAATGGCTAGGGAGGAATTATCCTTTCGTCGAGTTGATGTTTACACTAAGCAGCGATGGCAGACAAATTAGTCCCAATGTCTCTAACAAAATTTTTACTAACGATAAAATAAATGACGGCTTAGGTATTGATCGCTCATACCGCCCCTACTTTGTTAAAGCAAATAACAACGATGGTATTATTGTTACCGAACCTTACTTATCAAGTTCAAGTCATAACTTATGTATTTCTACCGCGCTAAAGCATGTCAATAAAGCAGGTGAAGTGATGGGTATATTGGTCATAGATATTGATCTTGCTCAAGCGATTGAGTTTTTAATGGGCGATCGTAAAAGAAAGAAATTTCATCCCTTTTTTGTCAGTATTTATACTTGCATTGCTATAGGCTTATTTTTTATTGTTGGCATTTTACTCTTTTCTGCTGGTGACGAAATTGCTTCTTTGTTGCATAACCCCAACCCTAAAGATTTACAATTAAAACCTTTTGGCATTATTATTTACCTTACTTTAGCGCTAGCAATATTTGACTTGGGTAAAACGACGATCGAAGAAGAAGTATTAATGCACAAAGATATATTCAGACACAGTTCAACCAGACGGACCATTACTCGATTTATTGCTACTATTTTAATTGCAGTTTCGATTGAAGCATTATTATTAATGTTTAAATCGGTATTAGGATCACCAGAATATTTAGCTAAAGCAGTCGCGATGATGGCCACTTCAGTAGGTTTACTTATTGGTTTAGGTATTTATGTTTACTTAGGAGCAAAAGCTGAAACACTACTTAAGTTAAATCACTCCCCTAATATAACGTCTTAACTAACACCTGAACTTACACCTTAAGTAATCCTTAAATAACGCTTTCAATAAAAAATTAATAGATAAAATTAACACTACGTGCTCGCTTATTTAATATTTTACGATCTAAGATGTAAATTAGGGCGAGTATCTATAGCGCCGTCATCTGCTATGGTAGTGAAAAACTCCTGTTTAATTAATACAGCAACACTGCCAGCTTCAGATTGACGTATAAAAGCGAGCTCGTAGCCATAGTTGGTTAAACTATTGGCAGAAAATTTTTGAGAAAGGGTTAGCTGTTGCCACCAATCTTGATTTCGACTCTCATCTTGTCGACGTTCAATGAGCTGATCCCTGTCACATTGCTTATTCATCGCAAGCACCTAGCTACCCTATGTATAGTATATATAAGCGAATTATTTAACAAAGCATAAAGCATACCTGCAAAAAAATAAGCGATATAATTCAAGTAATTAATCAAAATTATTTATAAATAAACAGCATAAAAAATGCGGTTGTGTAAAAGCTTCTGACATTGTCTTACGTAAAATAATAAAAATTTAGTCAAATAAAGACCACAAAGGCGGCTACAGGTAATTGCCAATACCTTATTGAGACTGGTAGAATCGAACATAGATTAATATTTTTTTCATGAGAAGATTTTCAGATGGGCAGAGCATACCAAAACCGTAAATTATCAATGGCTAAAACGGCCGGCGCAAAAACTAAAGTTTATTCTAAATATGGTAAAGCAATTTATGTTAGCGCTAAAGAAGGCGGCATAGACCCTGATGGTAACTTAGCACTACGAAGTTTGATTGACAGAGCTAAAAAAGATCAAGTTCCTACACATGTTATTGAAAATGCGATTAAAAAAGCTTCAGGAAGTGGCGGTGAAGACTTTGTCGCCGCACAATATGAAGGCTATGGTCCTGGTAACTGTATGGTAATTATTGACTGTCTAACCGACAATGGTAACCGTACAATTAAAGACGTTCGCCAGTGTTTTACAAAAACCAATGCAAAGATAGGATCTACCGGCACTGTATCTCATATGTTTGATCATCAAGCAGTGTTTGCTTTTAAAGGTGAAGATGATGAAGCAGTTTTAGAGAATTTAATGATGGCTGATATCGATGTATCAGACGTTGAATTAGAAGATGGCATTATTACCGTTTATGCGCCGCATACTGAGTTTTTCAAAATAAAAACTGAGTTTGCTAATTCTATGCCTGAGTTTGAGCTAGAAGTTGAAGAAATTACTTGGGTACCTCAAACTTACATAGATATTGAAAAAGAAGAAGATATCGCTAACTTTGAAAAATTTATTGAAATGTTAGACGACTGTGATGATGTACAAAATGTTTATCATAATGCTGAAGTGAAAGGTTAATTGATATTACGCTAATTTATAGCTGCGTAATGAAATAATTTAAACCCATCAAAATGATGGGTTTTTTATTGGGTTAACTACTTCAATTTAAGCTTTTCACCAGATAAACTTCCGCGCCACATTTTATCGGCTTGCCCTTTCGTACTATCAATAAATAACAGTTCACCATATTGTCCTTTTTTAATACTCGAATCGATAGCAATCACTCGACCTTGATGGCGACTCTCAATTTGTTTTTGAGATGTATGACCCACAATTATATGTTTAACATCAAAATGCCGCAGCTAGCTCACACTAAACTAATATAAATTGCAGTTTAAATAACAATGCTAATAGATATCTCATTCATCATTATTTCTTTTTATATCTATAACAGTGTTATGTTTTTTTAGTATTATTTTCAATTAAAGTGTAAGCTCATAAACACAATTCTATTTTTTTTAAAAAAATACAGTAAGTGCAACCTACGAAATACCATTTATACATCAATTAAAAAATATATTAAAAAACAAAAGATTAAAAATAAAAAAATGAATTAATGTAAAATATTGTTAGTATTAAAGCCTATAATTGCTCTTAAATTACTTGGCACGCTAGAAAAATAATGGTTTATGACTTTAAACAGCAATCGGTAAAGCCTTTAGTTCGATTACCACTTAATGGTTTTTCAACCAACGATCCGTTAACCTATGTCGCAGATCGTGAGCAACTTATATACACTGGCGTCAACTTTCCGCAAGCAAATATAAAAATGATAGCTAATGCCCCATTACTTCAATAACAATAAAAAAGAGAAATAATATGTTAAGCCTTGTAAAAACGCTTCAAAAACTATTTACGTCACCTTTAAAGCCTGTAGGTTTAACGGTACTGTTATTTACAATACTTAGCAGTGTTTTAACTGGCTGTAGTACCACGTCAGCCGACTTTACATTAGAAAAAAGAGTGGTAGAAACCTTACCACTTAACATCATGGCTCCTGAATTAAATCAAAGTCATACGGTAGAGAGAGGTGGCGTAATCAGTCATTATGAAACGGGGTTCTACCTTTCTACTCAATCTAAATATGTAGAATTAGTGAATGGGCTAACTGCCAGTGATGAGTTCCCTGAACTTAAGTCAGGTACAATATCTCCTTTATTAAAAGAAAAAGGTGAAGAAGAAAATGGCATAGTTAGCGCTTGCTTTAATTTAAACGAAACTTCTCATAGCGCGGGTGACTTTTGTTTAGTCGATAACGATAAAAACGGTTACTTTGAACAAGGTTTTTTTGACGGCTCAATCTTTGATAATTTAAACATTCAATACCAAATTAATACTCACGAGGTAAGAACAAATTTTACCGACCACATAAAAAAACAGTTAGTTTATCAAGGCATCACTGTAGACAAAATTAAGCTAACTTACCTTGAATTTAAAAATGATATGAAAACTCCGCATACAACGACTAACTTTACCATTAACAGTCATCGCGGCAACCATATTCTGTTTAACTACAAAGGCGCGCAATTTACTATAATGAAAGCGGATAATGTGAATATTATCTTTGAAAGCCGCTCTCATTTAAATTAACACTTAACCTTTTAAGTAAGGTTAAGTGTTACGCTGGTAAAGTTATTGGTTATCTTCTTCAATATCAGTAATGGTCACAGAACCGTCTGCTTTTAATTGAATATCATTCATTTTTTGAAGCAGCTCTAATTGATCGGCAGAAAAACGGCCATAATCGACAGTTTTTTCTGAAACCGTGCTAGCAATAAAGCCCATATTAACCGCTTGTGAACCTTGAAAGCCATCTCCAGCATTTGAGTCTTGGTTACTATTGACTGAATCTAGCATTGCAGCTCCATTATTATTGATGCTGGCACCATAAGTTCTTACAGAACCAAAGACATCAGTAATCGTCCAATTTTCTATATTCATTTTAAATGATTTCGCATTTTCAATATCTTGTCGAATAGGGCCGTTGGCGTAATAAAGTAAATGCTTAGTAAAGTCTTCTTTAAAGTTAGGAAATACGGCTTGGTTTTGTTCGTAAAACTTAGAGATTCTCAGCTTATTTTTTTTCCCTTTAAATACTCCTCGATTAGAATTAATAAATTCAGTAGCGTTTGCTTCTAGTTGCTTAACGACTTTATCAGCGGTGTAAGCTTCTTTTCTAATATTAGGGCTACCAATATTTCCTTGATATAAGCCGTAAATAACGTCTTTATTTTTACCAAATTTACCAATAATAATTTTATGGTGTATATAATTTAAAGAGAGTTTATGCCCTGATACCGTTAATAATTTTTCATCTAAAAACGAATCATCATCGAGTATTTCATCTTCTAGGTTTTTAATTGGGTACCTTAACACTAGCTGCTCAAGTACAGTGATATTATATAAATTCAACCAGTAAGCGAGCTGCTCTTTTTCTTTTAATTGATTAATTGGTACTTCATTCGACACTTGTTCAAGGCTCTTGCGAACTTTAGTCAATAAAACTTTAGTGTCTTCATCTTTAAAGTTTTCATAATAAAAACGATTCGCTTCTAAAGCGGTATATAGCTTTCTGTTCGATTTTAGTCGTGTGCCAGTTTTAGCTTTACTTCGTTTTAACTTTTTCTTCCCTGACATCCCCATATCTACCACAAAAGCATCGTATAACTGTGTAATGTCTTCATAAGAGATTTTAATGGTTGAATTCCATTTATAACCTTGAAATTCAGCAGGAAGTTCAGACTCATCAAATCCAAAACTCTGATGAGAAATAATTAGAGTCACTAATAACAATATAATTTTAATATTCATAGCTGCGCCAAATTCAATAAATGTTGATTAAATAATTGAATAATCAACTTAAACCTAAATGTATAAAAAATCAACAACTCATAAAAAACAACAATTATCTGTAACCGAGATCAAACGCGATTTGGGTATATACTTAATGTTATCGGTCGGTTAATATTTATTTCTCTTATTGTTTGGGATCTAACGCGTGAAATCAAAACCAACTTCTTTCGACATAGCCTATCGGGCAGGTGTATCGCAATCAACTGTTTCTCGTGCATTAAGAGATAGTCCACTGGTTAACCAAGAGACGCGATTAAAAGTTCAAGCTATTGCCAAAGAATTAAATTATAAAGTGGATAAAAACGCGAGTAATTTACGCTCTCAGCAAAGTACAACAATCGCCCTTCTACTTTTCGAAGATCCAACTAATGACGATTCATTAATTAATCCTTTCTTTTTAACTATGTTAGGCAGTATTACTCGCGCATGCTCGGTTAAAGGCTACGATTTACTTATTTCATTTCAACAAATGAATAACGATTGGCATGCAGATTTTGAGGATACCAATAAAGCAGACGGTATTATTTTATTAGGGTATGGCGATTACCTTGATTATAAAGAAAAGCTCCAGCATTTGATTGAACAGAACACGCACTTTGTCCGTTGGGGTGCAGAAGTTAAAGACTTACCTATTACTTCAGTCGGTTGTGATAATTTCCATGGTGGCTACCAACTTACTGAACACTTAATTAAAAATGGGAGAAAAAAATTCGCCTTTCTAGGCTATGCCTCAAGTCATTATCCTGAATTTTTTGACCGTTATTTAGGTCACTGTAAAGCATTGATAAATAGTAAGTTAACTGTAGATAAATCACTGCAATACGATGCTATTACCACTGAAGAAGCCGGCTACTTGGCCGCTTGCGAATTATTGAACAGTAACCAAAAATTTGATGCTATTTGTGCGGCGAGTGATTTAATCGCCATTGGCGCTATGCGAGCTTTAGCTGAGCATAACCTTAAAATACCTGAAGATGTGGCAGTGGTCGGCTTCGATGATATCCCTATTGCGAGTTTTACTAACCCAGCCTTAACAACCGCTCGTCAAAATACTATTTTGGCAGGGGAGCTCTTAGTTGAAAAATTATTGAAGTTAATTAAAGGTGAAGAAGCGGGTACAACCTTAATGCCAACAAGTTTAATTGTTCGTAAATCTTGTGGAAGTTAATACTACATGCATGTTCGAGCTTAATGACTAACACCATTAAGCTCAACCATTCACGATAAGCCCTAGTCTTATACTTTATTCTTGATTCTCATTAATAAAGTAGACTGAGATCGCGCCAAAAACCATAGATATCCCTGCAAGCATAATGATATAAAGAGCTTGGTTATTAAAGAGATTATTTAGAATCCAACCAACACTTAAAGCAGACACAATTTGCGGTGCAGCAATAGTAAAATTGAATATTCCCATATAAACCCCTGTTTTATTTGCAGGTAAAGATCCCGCTAAAATAGCATAAGGCATTGCTAAAATTGCCGCCCAAGCAATACCTACACCTATCATAGGAATAAATAAAGAAATCGCACCTTGTGGTACTTCAACTTGAGTAATAAGTAAATTTACCATCGTTGGTTCCCCACTTTGAATTAAGGCAAAACTTAAGTAACCTAATCCTCCAGCAAATAAAGCAAGAGAGTACACCATTTTTCTCCCTATTGTATTAGCTATTTTGGCTAACACGATTGAGAAAAATGCAGCAAATAACGAATATCCTGCAAATAGAATCCCAACCCAATCCCCTGCTGCCCCTTTTGCAGCAGCAATATCAGCAGGAACACCACCAACAGTTTCAATATAACTTGGATCGAACCATTTAACATCAATTCCCCAAACATGCTGGGCAATAGCAGGCATGGTGTAAACCCACATAATAAAAAGGGCAAACCATGAGAAAAATTGAACAAGTGCCAAGCGTTTCATCACCACAGGCATTGTTTTCATTAAACCAAGAAAGCCTTGAATTTTTTCAATTAAGCTTGACTGTACTGCTTGTTCTTTAGCAACCTCATCGGCATCAACGCCTTTAAAAGCATAAAACTCTTGAGGAGCATACTCTTTAGTCTTTATCACCGTCCACAGAACCGATCCTAGCAAAACTGTAGCACCAATATAAAATGCCCAAACTACAGAAGGCGCCACACTTCCAGCTGCAGCACTATTTTCTAGACCAACAACATTCGTAAGCACAAAGGGCAAAATAGAGCCTATCACAGCCCCGATATTAATAAGAAACGACTGAATGGAATAACCTTGTGTCATTTGTTTTTCAGGCACCATATCAGACACTAGTGCTCTGAACGGTTGGAAAGCCATATTAAAAGAGGCATCCATTAAAGCTAACATCATTACGCCAAAAATCATTGGAGTAATAAAGGATACAACCATAGCAGCATTAGGCATCATCAACATACCAAGAGTCGCACAAATTGCGCCTATTAAGATATAAGGATTACGACGACCAAACTTATTCCAGGTTTTATCTGATGCAGCCCCTACCAGTGGTTGAATAATTAACCCCATTACCGGAGCAACCAACCAAAACAAAGATAAAGAATGAAGATCTGCACCTAAATCAGATAAAATACGACTAACATTGGCATTTTGCAGCGCAAAACCAAATTGCACCCCTAAAAAGCCAAAACTTACATTCCATATTTGCCAAAAACTTAACTGTGGTTTTTCTCTCATTTTATACTCAACATTTCATTAATTATTATTATCTGAGTTTATCTCAGCCACTATGCATCATTCTTTTGATAAAAAATACTGAAAAAAAAAGCACACGAAAATGGTGTGCTTAAACAAAACGTATACAAGGGGAAACAGTAATCATTCACTACATGCTTCTGATGTTATAGTAATCTTAAATGCTGTTTTACAACAATAGGCTGCATACGTATTCAAACATTAGAGCGGGGAGTAATAGATCGTAGTAACCACATTAGCTATGTGATTATTTCTACTCGTTAAAATAACACGCAGTAGTTGGCCACCTCCCTGCCTATAAAGGAGATCGTCTATATAACTAAGATTGAGGTGTAAAATCTGCAGGCGAAAAAAAACCAGTCATAAGACTGGTTTTTCTAGCAAAAGCTAATGTGGCGGACGCGGCAGGAGTCGAACCTGCGACCGCCTGGTTCGTAGCCAGGTACTCTATCCAGCTGAGCTACGCGTCCGCGGTCTAAAAATTTCTTTATTCAGCCTTAATAGTAGCTGCTCTTCTTAAATAAACCACTTTCTGCGAAGAAAAGAAAGTGGCGGACGCGGCAGGAGTCGAACCTGCGACCGCCTGGTTCGTAGCCAGGTACTCTATCCAGCTGAGCTACGCGTCCGCAATAAAGTTGTTTTTTACATCGTTACTTAACCGATACACAGCCATTAAATAAAATTAATGGCGGAGAGGGAGGGATTCGAACCCTCGATCCGGGATAAACCAGATACTCCCTTAGCAGGGGAGCGCCTTCGGCCACTCGGCCACCTCTCCAGTGGGTGCGAATATTAATGGATCTTAAAAATAAGTCAAACGATTTTTACCCTTTTATTCGTCTTTTTGAATTGTTTGGTGACAAATCAAACAACAAGTGTACTTTTCAGACAATTCTTTTATAACTTGCGCTACCTAATTATTAAATCACCCAGCGCTTAAAGCAAAAAAAACCGGCTAGTCGCCGGTTATTTCTAAACAATTTATTTATACATTGCCTGTAGATTCATCATCGCCTTTTTCAGCTTGAATACGCATGTATATTTCTTCTCGGTGAACTGAGATTTCTTTCGGTGCATTAACACCAATACGCACTTGGTTACCTTTAACTCCTAACACAGTTACAGTAACTTCATCACCAATCATTAAAGTTTCACCAACTCGGCGCGTTAATATTAACATTATATGTTCCTTTATTTAAAAATTGACTTCCACTAAACTTTTACAAACACCTACTAACTATAAAGTTAGCTTAGTTTTTAACTAAACGCACGAAAAATAATAATAAAGTTTGTAAAAATAGTGACTTATAGTAAAGGTTCTACATAAAAGTACGATGTAAGCAGCGTACGCCTTGTGTAAGAAATGGCTCGTCTATAAGTACAGAAATATTAATCTCTGAAGTTGAAATTAACAGTATTTCGATGTTTTCATCGACTAAGGCAGTAAAAAGCTTTCCTGCTATGTCCGCATGAGATTTCATCCCTATACCAACTACTGATAGTTTAACAACCTTATCCTTGTATTGAATAGCCCTAATGCTGTTTTTTTGTGTCATTTTATGTAAAAGATCATCAATTTTACAATAATTTTGTTGAGAAACTGTAAATTTAACATTGCTGTTACAAGTACCTGGCATTGTCTGTGTAATCATATCAAGCTCAATGCCAGCCTCACCCAAAATTAAAAATATCTCAGCAACTGATTGTTGATCTTTAATTCCTTGAACCTCAACTAGCACTTCTGAATCTTGGTGAGCAATATTTGTTACTGCTTGTCTATTAAACGATTCAGACACTAAGGCATCTTCATTCATTACTTGGGTTCCTTCTCCAGGTTTAAAGCTACTTAAAACTCTTATAGGCATATTATGACGAATGGCATATTCAACCGCTCTATTTTGCAATACTTTAGCGCCTAAGCTTGCCATTACATACATTTCAGTAAAGGCTATTTTCTCTATTTTTTTAGCTTGAGGTTCAACACGAGGATCTGCGGTATATATTCCATCAACATCGGTAAAAATTTGGCATTCAGACGCTTTTAGTGCAGCAGCAATTGCAATGGCTGAAGTGTCTGAGCCACCCCGCCCTAAAGTGGTTACATTATTATCATCATCTTGTCCTTGAAAACCAGCGACAACAACCACCTGCTCTTGCTCTAGTGATTGTAACAATCTTTTATTACACACAGACTTAATCCGTGCACGACCAAAATTATTATCAGTACTTATACCAATTTGATGAGCCAATAACGAAACAGCTGAAAAGCCACGTTTAATCAATGCAATTGTAAGTAAAGCAATACTTACTTGCTCTGCTGAGGCGAGGAGCATATCCAACTCGCGAGTTGCGGGTTGTTGATCTATCGAAGTTGCTAAGGAGAGTAATCGATTAGTTTCACCAGACATTGCTGATAAAACGACCACCACTTGGTGGCCTTTTCGGCGAGTTGCAACAATATGATCAGCAACCGCTTCAATACGAGAAAGGGAACCTACTGAGGTTCCCCCGTATTTCTGAACAATAACAGCCATTACAGAATAACCATCACACTAGTTAAAGAAAAAAATGCGAGTGATTAATGTCATATAGACTTGCCTAAGACAGTTTGTCAGTTAACCAAGGAGTTACGCTAGCAAGCGCTTGGCCAATATTTTCTGGTTGGCTACCGCCAGCTTGCGCCATATCAGGGCGACCACCGCCTTTACCACCAACTTGCATAGCGACCATGTTAACTAATTCACCCGCTTTAACCTTACCAACAAGATCTTTAGTTACACCAGCAATTAAGCCAACTTTTCCTTCATTGGCAGTCGCTAACATAATAATAGCTGAACCCATTTTATTTTTAAGCTCGTCCACCATACCGCGTAATGCTTTAGACTCAACACCGTTTAGATCAGCAATAAGTACTTTGAAGCCATTAATATCTACTGCTTGGCTCACAAGATCAGAGCCTGCTTGTGCTGCTAACTGCTGTTTAAGTTGATTAATTTCTTTTTCTTGTTGTTTACCACGGCTAATCAATTGCTCAACTTTATCAGTAACGTTACTAACATCAGACTTCACCAATGCTGCAATATCAGTTAAAGACTGTGATTGTTGCTCTACAAAAGTTAATGCACTGTTGGCAGTTACTGCTTCTATACGACGGATCCCAGCGGCAATACCAGCCTCAGCAGTAATTTTAAATAAACCAATATCACCCGTACGCTCAACATGTACGCCACCACAAAGCTCAGTAGAAAAACCACCTAAGGTAACTACGCGTACTTCATCGTCGTATTTCTCACCAAATAACGCCATTGCGCCTTTTTCTTTAGCATCGTCAATCTGCATTAACTCGGTTTCACGTAATAAATTACTACGGATTTCTTCGTTAACCATTTGTTCAACTGCTTTTAATTCGTCAGCGGTGACACCTTCAAAATGCGAGAAATCAAAACGCAATTTATCAGCTTCGTTGAGTGAGCCTTTTTGAGTGACATGCTCGCCTAACACTTTACGTAATGCTGCATGTAATAAATGCGTTGCCGTATGGTTTTTAACAATAGCGGCACGGCGCTCTTTATTGATGCGCGCTTTAACACGTCGATTTACGCCTATAGCAACGCGAGCAATACCTTTATGAGCAAAAGCATTACCTAATTTAACAGTATCATGAACTTCAAATATACCGTCATCAATTTCTAATACACCCGTGTCGCCCGCTTGACCACCCGATTCAGCATAAAATGGAGTTGAATCAAGAATAACCATACCTGGTTCATCAACAGCCAATTCATTTACCGACTCGTCGCAATTAAATAGTTCAACAACCGTTGCTGAGTAATTATCTGAGGTATAGCCTTTAAATGATGTTTTATGATCAGACTTTAATTGTTCGTTATAATCGGTACCAAATTGACTGGCTTTTTGCGCACGTTTTCGTTGTTCGCTCATCGCGAGATCAAATCCGTCTTTATCAATTTGTATATCTCGTTCGCGAGCAATATCTGCAGTTAAATCTGCTGGGAAACCATACGTGTCATAAAGTTTAAAGACATCATCGCCCGCGATAGTATCGCCAGATAAATTCGATAAGATGTCTTCAAGTAACAACATGCCGCGATCTAATGTACGACCAAATTGTTCTTCTTCAATGCGAAGCATTTTTTCGATAATGCTTTGTTGTTGAACAAGTTCAGGATAAGCATCCCCCATTTGAGTCACTAATGACGAAACTAATTTGTGGAAAAAGTGCCCTTTTGCTTCTAATTTATGACCATGGCGAATAGCACGTCGAATAATACGGCGCAGCACATAACCACGACCTTCGTTTGATGGCATCACACCATCAACAATTAAGAAACTACATGAGCGAATATGATCGCTAATAACACGTAAAGATTTATGCGCTAAATCATCGCATGAAAGTAATTTTGCGGTATCTTTAATCAACGCCTGAAAAATGTCTATCTCATAATTACTATGCACATTTTGCATGATCGCTGAAATACGTTCTAAGCCCATACCTGTATCAACAGAAGGCTTAGGAAGTGGAAGCATCTCACCGTCACTTTGACGATTAAATTGCATGAAAACTAAGTTCCAAATTTCAATGAATCGATCACCGTCTTCCTCTGGAGAGCCTGGAGGACCACCCCAAATTTCTTCACCGTGATCATAAAATATCTCAGAGCACGGACCACAAGGGCCAGTATCACCCATTGACCAGAAATTATCAGATTCATACTTTTTATCAGCAGATTTATCACCGATACGAATTATTTTATCAACTGGAATACCAATTTCGTCTCGCCAAAAAGCAAACGCTTCTTCATCGCTTTCATAAACAGTTACTAATAGTTTATTTTTGGGTAAGCCTAAAACCGTAGTTAAAAACTCCCATGCCATACGCATAGCGTCTTCTTTAAAGTAATCACCAAAACTAAAGTTACCCAACATTTCAAAAAAAGTATGGTGGCGAGCGGTATACCCTACATTTTCTAAATCGTTATGTTTACCACCTGCGCGTACACAACGTTGAGAAGACGTTGCACGATTATAACTACGCTTTTCAGCACCTAAAAAAACATCTTTAAAAGGCACCATTCCCGCATTTGTAAATAATAAGGTGGCATCGTTTCCGGGAACTAAAGAGCTACTTGCAACAATTTGATGCTGTTTGGCAGCAAAGAACTCTAAAAATGCTTGGCGAATTTCAGCGGTGCTTTTAATCATGTAATATCCAAATAATCTATTATGTAATCGGTAAAAAAATAAGGCGCAATAGACTCATTCTGTTAACAACAGATTTATACTCTGTCAAACCTTGAGTTAGTCTAGGTTCAATACTGTCATGATCTGATCAGGAGAGAAACCACGATATTGAAGAAAACGCATTCTTTTTGCCTTTTCTTTAACGGCTGCTTGGTAGGCTTTATTTTTTGATAAAGCATTACGATCATCATTTTCATGAACATAATAATCAACAAGCGGCGTACTAAAACGCTTATTATACGCAAGCTCAGCTTGAAGATACCAATCAATTTCATCATTTTTATTAAGTTCATTAATAATCGTGGAACAAACGCCCTTTTGATTGAGTTCATTTTTGATGTATAACCAACCAAATCCTTTGTCAACTCTAACTCTTAGAGTACTTTGAGCAAACCGTTCATCACTCAAATAATCTTTTTCTATAAGGTAAGCTAAAACGGGTAAAATTTCATCGCTAGCAAAATCTTTCTTCATTAGCTTTTGATGCAGTTCTTTATGGGAATGTTCGCGCCTTGATAATAAGTCGACAGCACGATGTAGAATTTCTTTTTTCATGAACGAACTAAAAGTTAATCAGATTTATTAATATTGAAGGCTATAGGATAAAGGAATTTAACGTCAGAGTATATCTAGGCGAATAACTCTAATTGCTGGCTACTCATCTCATTGGAAAAGCCTATCGTTAAACCAACTAAACGAATACTTCTATTATTACTTCGCGCTATTGCAGTTGCGAGTAATTTTACAAACGTAGTTCTATCACAATGCAAGCTTTGCTGCTCGACAGTGGTTTGATTAAAGTCTGAAAACTTTAATTTAATGCCTTGGCGAACAATTTGCCTTTGTTGGTGTTTTTCTAGCCGCTGTTCCAATTTAGGAAAAAGCTGATTAATCACAGAAATACACTCGTCTTCTGAGCTAAGATCTTGAGCTAATGTAGTTTCTATGGCTAACGATTTTCTTTGTCTACTCACCTCAAGTTCACGGCTATCTTCGCCAAAGCTTCGTTGGTATAAAACATTAGCAAATTTTCCAACTACAAACTGCAGTTCAGCAATAGAGCTTGCTCTTACGTCTTGGCAAGTTTCAAAGCCTTTATTTTTAAGTTTTTCCGCTGTTTTAGGACCAATACCAGGGATTTTTTTTAATGCTAGAGTGTCAACAAATGCCGATACAGACTCTGGCGCTATAACACATTGACCATTGGGTTTATTTTCATCGCTCGCTATTTTTGCCAAAAATTTATTAGGTGCAATACCCGCCGATGCTGTTAGCTGTAATTCATCATAAATTTGTTGTCGAATTTTCTGTGCGATTAAGGTTGCGCTACCACCCAACAAGGTTGAATTACTTACATCAAGGTAAGCTTCATCAAGAGACAGTGGTTCAACAATTTGAGTGTACTGTGAAAAAATCGCCCTTATTTTTTGGGAAACTTCTTGATAAACGGACATGCGCCCATTAACAATTAACAAGTCAGGGCAAAGTTGCAAAGCTCGCTTTGAAGACATCGCTGAGCGAACGCCAAATTGCCGTGCAATATAATTGCAGGTACACAAAACACTTCGCGGACCTGAACCTCCTACGGCTAAAGGAATATTACGATATTCTGGAAAATCACGCATTTCAACGGCGGCGTAAAAACAATCCATATCTATATGTATTATTTTGCGCATTTTCTCTCCAACATGACGTTGAGTTGCATCAGTCGACACAACAACTGTATATAACAACAGTTAATTTATCATATTAAAAGAAAATAGCAATCTAGTGATATATTTTTAATTAAATGAGGCTTTTGTTGTTGCAGCAAGTTTAGAAATAATGGCGATATTCTAGTTTGTATTCTTGAAAGTCGTATTGTTCGGTAAGTTTGTTTTCTACTTTATGGTAACTTGCTGAAAGCCTTAAGCTATGATTGGTCGCCAATTGCCAACTTTGTTGAATGCCTACTCGTGTACGCTCCGTTTGATCAAATAAAAACTGATAGTACTGCGCATCAATAAGTAACCCAGCATTTTGCCAATTATATAGAAAACCTATATTTATTCCGGGTGCTAGTGAAATAAAACTGTCTAAGTTTTTGTTAAATTCAACTCTTGCAGTGCCTAATAAATAAACATAACTGTTATCAATAGGCTGGTAGCTTACACCGCCGCCGCCAGAGCCTTGGGTAATTAACCTTTCTTTACCATTTGTCCATTGTTGCTCGAGGCTAACATTAGCTTTCCATGACCATGGCTTAAAAAAGTCATTTCTGGGAGTTAGCGAAATAATATCGAGTAACTCTGCTTTTTCTAATTTTATTTTGTCATCGTGATAAACACGCACAATAGCATTCACCATATTCAACGACATGCCAGAGTAATAACCCGCTAACGGATCAAGTAAGTCATGGTAACTGCCTCTGTATTGTAATTGTAAATATGATTGCTCATCTCGTTGTCCTGCACCCAAGCCCCACATGGTGGTTTTGTGCCCTTTATCAGGCCTTGCTGGAACAATATTATCTATGGCTATTGTTACGGGATTTTTGCTCATGTGTCTTAACAACAAAAAGCTTCTTCTTGTTACTGCTTGTTGACGACCATTAAAAGTGTTTTGATAACGTAAATACCGATAAGCACTATCGACAATTAACTGCTGTTTGTTAGAGGTTAAAGTTGCAAACTGCTGGCTTGTTAATAAGTTTTCATCTTCTGATAAAGCGAGCACTAATTGGCGCTCAGTATCAGATAATTGTAATAATTGATTTTCTAATTCCGTTAATATTGACTGTCTGTAAAACACATCATCAACGAAGCCTGCATCGTCAACAACACGAATTGTATCAAGTGGCATAGTCGTTACTGGGAAATTATCGACTAAATTAAATCCCGGTCTTGCAACATCGAGTAGTTCTAATAATCGAAACGAGCAATTTTCGTCAAAGAAGTAATAATCAAAATTTACCCCTTTTAATTCCCACATGTGCGCTAACATAGTGTTGATTTCATCTTGAGTTAAATTAAGCCGATACTCCCATAAATCTCTATTTTCTAATTGGTTGTATTCTTTAATTTTCTCAAAATATGGGTTCGCAGCAAAATTGCCTGGATAACCGCCTGTTAAGCCTCTTGCAGCATAAAGAAAACCTTCATCGCCATCTGGTACTGTGGCACCAAAATTCAGTGCGTAAGATAAATAAGTAGAGTTTTTTTCTACATTATCAGGGTCAAACCTTAAAAAAGTATGCCCATACATTGATGAAGGACTATTAAGTTGTGCAGCAGCAAAAACTAAAACAACAGAGGTGGTATTAAGCTGTTCGCGCCAGTCATTATATTCACGACATTCTTGTGTGTTAACACGTTCAACCTCTTCGGCTAACCCCTTAACATTGTCTAAGAGAAAATTTGTTCTAGCAGGGTATTTACATTGGATCTTTACTTGTGTTTTAAGTGCGCTTATTGTCGATAACAGCTCATTTTTAGGGTTAATGGCGCCATCTGTCGCTAAAAAGAAACTATTGTCGTCGACATAACTGATTAAATCACTTTCAGAGGCTTGGGGTTTGATATGTAGTAGCGCCAACCATGGCTCACTATTAGCTAGTGCATTAATTGTTAGAAAGTCTTGTGCATTGCTCGCTTTGCTCAAAACGGTTAGTAAGAAAAAAATCGCTAAAGTAGACTTCATTGTCATCATCAGTAAATTAGGAGTAAGCATGATTTTTTATTGAGCTCTGAGCCCAATAAATTAGATATAATCAAATAAAAAAGGCTACCGAATAGCAGCCTTTATTTCAAAAATAATAGACGACTAAGCGGTGTACTTAACTAGTGCTTTATCATTTTTCATTAAAGTAAACATAGTGCTAACAACATGTTCAGTTGTTACATTTTCTGAAGGGAAAATAGAATTAAAGTTGTTATGTAATGTAGATTTAAACAATGCACGATCTTCTTCTTTTACGCCTAAAGAAACAGCTACAGCAGTTAATGCTTCACCGTCGCCACGCGCAACATCTTCACTAAACTCATCCATAATCATGCTTACGTCAACCATTTCCTTACCGCCGTAAGTCAATGTGCCTTTTGTTGAACAACCATTTGTACCGAACGTCATACCAAAAGTATTGTTACCAGTAGAACCGTTAGTTGTTGCAGCAAGCACATGGCTAGGAGTGCCTGACTGTCCTTTAAAAAGCATATTACCCCAACCACACGTTTGGCTACCTGGTGCATCAGCAAGTACCGAAGTCGACATTAATAAAGTTGAAGCAATTAGTAATTTTTTCATAGTAAATCCCTATAATATTTTATAAAACTTATACTTACCAATGTAAGTACCTGTTCGATTTTAATATAAATAGAGCGTTAACTCTATAGTGTTTTAGCAATTACTATACTTTTTATTCAATACTTTTCATTGTACTCGCACATACAAAAGCTCAGCTAAAAAAAACAATTAAGCTATTGATTTTTAATAAGTTGTGGAGTATAAAACCGACTAAGGCATAATTTATTGTGTTTCATTCTATCAAGGGTTATTTTCTGCCAAGAATTCTTAATATTCGTAGGAATAAATTTATGATGTCCATATAAAGTGCAGCGGCGCTGTCGATGGCATTATCGTAAGTTTTTGGAATAGCATTTGCTCTGGCCCAATCGTAGCCAATATAGCCACAAAATATTACCGCGACTATCCAATCGAGAATGCCGTGATGAGTATTAAAGATAAATATTTCAATTAGCTCTACAACAATCACACACAATAGTGCAATGGTTAAACCACCACTTATTTTCTTAAAAAAAGCAGGGTACATAGAGCCTAATAACATCATCACAAAAGTAACCATACCTGTAACTCTAATGGCTTCTAAGACAATATCAGGATTGTATTGGCTCACCACAAGGTTGATGATTAATCCAAAAGGCACTACAACAAAGTTATAACCAATAAAGCTCACTACAGGACTTTCAGATTTACTGAATAAATAAATCCCCAAAAAACACGAAGCAAAATATCCGATAAAAAATAAAATAGGATTAACACTACTAATAGACTCTACGGGAATATTTTCAACCATTAACCAATTTATGGCGAAGCCCCAGACCAATGTTAAACCTATCACTAAGTTATAAACTGAACCGCTAATTAGGGTATCGCTAGTTTCCCTTCGATCGAATACGTTTACTTCCATTTTCATTTCCTTATATACTAAAAAATTAACTTACTGTTACTGGTCAATATCAAGTTTGTCGATTAATGATGGATATCCCCAACCGTTAACGCCAACCTCAACGTGCTCGCCAGTTAGAAACTCGTACATTGTGGGTGCTAATGAGCCATTTTCTTCAATATTCAGTGGCACTGGATTATCGCCTATAGGTGTTCCCCAAAAACCGATAAAAGCATCTTTTTCAAAATAACTTTCGCCCGCATGTCGCCCTGGCACTTTTGTATTAAAGCCCATACCTAATTTAGGAAATAAGTTCACCGTACCTGCACGATCCTCGGCATATATATTAACAATTTGGTTAACTGAGTCAGGACGTTGAGTGATCATAGTGAGTTCTCGCCATTGCGAAGTATTGCACCAAGAATCCACCTCATTTTCTTTAGCTTTATTAATACACTGATCAACTAATCGATAATGGTCCTTCAACATTTTCTCTGATGGCTTTTCGCGATACTTATTAACAGAGTTTACCGCTAACAATGCTAAATCCTTACCTGATAAACTGGCGTAGAATAACTTATCCGCTACTTTCTCTACCGTTTCATCAACTCTGACTCCATCACGGTAACCAATGAGTCTTACCTTGCATTTTTCAATACTGCATTGTTGCTCTCTTACTACCATGTAATCTAAAGAATCTTTTAAACGCTCAACGGTTTCAGTAATAACATCTATTTTTTTGTCTGTTTTTTCATTCACGGGTTTCCAATGTATAAGCTCATGGTAAACAGGCTGAACTTGCCAACCTAACGCGGCATTAAAAAAATCAAACATCATATTACCGCCTGCAGTAGAAGCGACAACCACGTCAATATTTCTATTACTGGCATAGTTAAGTGCGTTAGTTATTTTAGGACCTTCGCCCTCATCAGAAGAAATTTTCTTTACTAATATGGGATAACCTAAATCTTCTGACAAAGCCTGAAATACAACTTTTTCAGGGTTTAACGATTGGTAGATTGGGGCTAAACCATGATCGCCTGCCATGCCCCATAAGGTATTGTGGTAAATTCCTGCGCGTTTATAAGCTTTTTCTGTTGCGCTTAACCAATAGTCCAGACGATTTAACTCCCCTGTTGGCATAATAACCTCATCACTGAACGGCCCAGCAAAGTGCGCAAAGTGATCAGGCCAAGGGTTATAAATCAAGGTAAAGTCAGGCATGCCTAAACTGTCTTGCTTAGCTAGCGCTTCAATGGCTTTTTCTATTTTCCATTTTTTAGTTAATTTCGTGAAAAAATCAAAATAAGACATTTGATTAAAACTTTTAATATCTTCAATCAACTTATCTCGATTAACTCTCAATTTAACTTCTTCATCGGCTCGTTCGTTAAGCTCTTTTATACAACGTTTTTCTCCGTAATCTCGTTGCACCTCCCCTAAACCTAAATTGACTAATCCATCATAACTAGTATGTGCATTCCAATCGTATTGAGCATTACAGTTCAGCGTATTAAGATAAACAAGGCGATCAAACATAGTTTTCACTTTGTTTTTATCAAGTAGACGATCAAGCTGAAGCGCATCATTACCGAAAAAGTAATAAGCCCTGTCTTCTTTTCTATCAATAAAATGAAAATTAGGTACGCCCGTCCCCGAGTCGCCAGACACTTTAGCGCCTGTTTTTATAATAGGTAAATTACGAACGCTAATAGTCGGCGTTGAAGAAATACCAACGCGCGCAATTGAGGTTGGATAATTTTTATATAATTGCTTAAAAAACGGCAAATAAGCACTATCTTGATAATTTTCATTAGCCAGCAACGAGAGAAATTGAGTTTGTTGGTTAAAATTTTCAGTCGCAGTAGCTTGTTGTTGCTTATGTTCAATAGCCACTCGATTAATAAAAGGCTTACTAGCGTCTACAAGACCCTCAATTAAGCCTTGCTGTAACCCGTCAACGGTTATTTGCACAGCATATCGGCGATTTTGTTGAGATTGTAAAAACGTCACTAAAAGTGATGGATTATCAGTAAAAGTATCCTGCATCCATTGGTTTAAACTCTCTTCACGCTGTGTTTTAAAAACAAATTGTCGGTAAGCTTTTAATACATTTAAGCGCACAAAATCGATTAAAGTAATCGTTAATGCTTGTGCTTTATTATTTATTTTATGCTTATGTTCTGCTTTTCCATCTTCGACAATAGCTTGTAGCATGGCTTTCATATCGCCTTCATCCATGCCTTTAATAGCTTGTTCAACAATGTTAATCACTATGGGTTGGATTTTGTTGACTAAAGCTAAATCTTTAGCGCTTTTTGTTAAGTAAGTGTATTTATCAGGCAAATTATCCATGGCTTGCCAGTGACCAATATTGACTAAAGCATCATAAATAATAACCATAGAGGCAATAAACTGGCGATCTGTTTTTATGCCTCCTGAATGACCGTTTTGTCCACTTTCTTTAGCGAGAACATCACTTTCTTTACCTTGTTGATATAAGCTATGTTCATAACTTTTTAATGTTTTTTCATCATAAACACTGCCAAGATATTCTTTAAATTCATCATCTTGGCTTAAATGATTATAACGATCATAATAGCTATAAAGAAAATGTCCTAATGGTATAGCATAACTAGGATTGCTGAGTTGGCTAATCACACGCTTTTTAACATCTCCTTCTAAAGGGAGCGTTAAAATGTATGCATCAAGCGAGACACCGGCTATTGTAAAAAGGGTTGCATCGCGAGTAAATTTTGACGAAAAATGCATAGAAGCGACGATTTCATCTCTCATTATTTCACTCGCATTAAAAATGCTACCAATAATAGGTGTATCGCCTAGTTCAGCATGACTAGTACAGCTTACTAACATGAGTAAAACTACGGTGTTTTTTCGAAAATTACGCAAATAACTTTTCATAACGTCCTTATTAAATATGCGCTTGGCAATGAAGATTTAAAATCGAAGGGCAAAACTTATCGGTTTAATAACATATTAAAAAACAAGCAAGTATATAATAAACGAATAAATAAGTCTGGGAAGTGTTAATCAATACAATAACGATATCCATTAATTTTTTAAAACCATTAATGGATAAATCGAAAATAATAACGGTTAAACTGAGTGCTTAACCGTAGGAAAGTTAAATATTTTTAATGGATATTTGCTCTTCTTTTAAAGCAGCAATACGTTCGCGTTCTTGTCGTTTTTCACATGGATTGTCACAATCACACGCTTTCTCAATACCCACAGAAGCTAAACCACCACAACTCCCCGCTAAGGTTTTACTTTGGAAAATATAACCAACGGCCATTGCCATTACTACCACAAGGAAAAAACCTAAAGTGACCATGAAAATCATCATTTTGAATAAGCCTACTATTTTATCTACGGGGTTAACGTCAAATACAATCGAATTTTACCGCGAATTCTTCTTTAATGCCATTAACAGTTGTAGAAATTGTGTAACAATGACGAAAAGCATTACACGTTAAAGAAGGTCGACATGGTAAATCTTATCAGCACAATTAAAAACACCATTGAGAGTGCAGAGCAAGAGCATATTGATTTACCTTTTTCAGTATATTCTTCGGTAAAAGAACAAAAGTTACTCAATGTCCCTATCGTCAAACCGTTATTAATTCTTGTGTTAAGTGGTAAGAAAGCATTAGGCAAGCAAAATGAGTTAACATGCCAAGCAGGAGACTTTATCTTTTTGTCGGCGAATCCTGCGTTAGATATGCGCAATATTCCTAAAGACAACGAATACTTTGCTCTTTTAATAGACTTTGAAGAACAAGACTATAAAGGACTTCAAAAAGTGTCCGACAAAAAACACCATTACTGTGTAGGCAAAAGTACGCTTACTTTAGAAAGATGTTTACAGCAATTTGTTGAAAGTTCACTTTGGGCGCCGAAAGCATTGTGGTCGTCACGAAAAAGAGAAATTATAACCTTGCTATGCCATATAGGTTATCACGAAGTACTTTCTTTAATTGATAAACCAACATTAGTGCAGCAACTGCATGATTTATTTATAGAAAAATCATTACAATGCAATCAAGAAAGCCCTCTTACTATTGGTAATATTTGTATTGATTTAGCAATGAGTGAATCCACTTTACGCCGCAAGCTTAAAGCGCAAGGCACCAGTGTACAACAGATAAAAGATCAGGCGAGACTAGGTTTAGGCTTGCATTTATTACAAACCAGTCATTATTCAATTGGGCTGATTGCCCAAAAATGTGGTTACCTTTCTCAATCACGCTTTTCCGATCGCTTTAAAAAACTATTTGGTTTAACGCCCTCTGAACTTAGAAAAACCAAAATGATGGGTTAGGGCGAAAACTTGACGGTTTTAAGCCTTTAAAAACCAATATAACCCGCTAATATATTATTTATAAATTTTTACATTTGATAAAACAATAAGGATTATTATGCGTTACACACTTACATTACTTTCAGCCTTATCGCTTAGCCTCTCAAGTTCTGTATGGGCAGATTCATTTACGTTATCTAGTACTGATATTACACAAGGAGAGCTTATGACCAAAGCACAGGAATTTGAAGGCTTTGGTTGTTCAGGTGAAGACTTGTCACCTCACCTTAAATGGTCGAACGCCCCTACAGGGACCAAAAGCTTTGCCATAACGGTTTATGATCCTGATGCACCAACAGGTAGCGGTTGGTGGCATTGGCAAGTCGTTAATATTCCTGTGTCAGTAACAGAAATAACTGCGGGATCAGGCAACACTCAAAATAACAGTATGCCAGTCGGCAGCCTGCAAATAGAAAACGATTATGGCAGTAGAGGTTACGGTGGCGCTTGCCCTCCTAATGGGCATGGTGTCCATCATTACCGTTTTACTATTCATGCACTTTCTGTAGAAAAGCTCGATTTGCCTGAAAATGCCTCAGGTGCTTTAGCAGGTTATATGATTAATGCTAACACGATAGAATCTAGCACGATAGAAGCGTTATACATACGAGATTAACTATAACGGACGTCTATAAAATGTAGTCTATAGAGGTAGGTTACTGATATTTATTAATATTAATTATTTACCTCGCTTAAGGCTTAATTTTACAGCAATACTTTTCATTTCTCCCTTCTTTAACTTTCATCCTATTTAACTATCGTCATAATTTTGCAATAACCACCGACTAACATTTACTTTCTACTCAGTCATTCAAATTTACCACATTTACTATACAAGCAATGACAAAAGCGATTATTAATTATGGAGTAATACTTAGATGAAAATTCTCGAAAAAGAACTAAGTTGGTTATCTTTTAATCATAGAGTATTGCAAGAAGCACAAGATGAAAGTGTGCCTTTATTAGAACGGTTCAGATTTTTAGGCATTTACTCAAGTAATATGGATGAGTTTTACCGAGTAAGAGTCGCGAGCGTTCGTCGTAAAGTATTATTATCAAAAAATAAAATACAAAAAAATCACGCCCTAAGTTTATTCGATAAAATTCAAAATAAAGTGATTGCTTTACAGGCCATATTTGATGAAACCTATTTACTATTGCTTCAACAATTAGATGGTGAAAACATTCACTTGATCAATGAGATGCAGTTATCTCACTCTCAACAACTTTGGTTAGAGCAACATTTTAACGATAAATTACGTCGCCATATTTTTCCGTTAATTTTAAATGACAAAGTGAATTTAACCGATCATATCAATGATGATGCAACCTACCTTATGGTGTCTATGTGTAAAAATGGTGATGAGCAATACGCACTCGTTGAAGTACCGAGTAACAATGTTCCTAGGTTTGTTATTTTACCTGAAAGTGAGGTAACTCAAAGCTACGCCGAAACTAACACTGAAAAGGACATTAGTATTATTTTGCTCGACAACATTATTCGCCACAGCTTAACGCAAATATTTAGCGGATTTTTCGACTTTGACAGCATTCATGCTTACTCAATGAAACTGACACGCGATGCTGAGTTCGACTTAAGTAACGAGTTTAGCCAAAGCTTATCGGAACAAATGTCATCGAGTTTAAAACAACGCATTAACGCTGAGCCTGTCCGCCTAGTTTACGATAAAAAAATGCCTAAGGTTATGTTAGAAAAATTAACACAACAGCTAGCAATAAGCTCTAATCAAGGCGTCATTTCTGGAGGACGTTATCATAGCTTTAAAGACTTTATCGAATTTCCAAGTATTGGCGATGCCAGATTAGAACATGAAAAACTCCCTTCATTAGAGCAACACGATTTTACGCGTTATAACAATGCGTTTTCAGCGATAAAAGCTCGAGATATATTACTCTACTACCCTTATCATAAGTTTTCATACTTCACAGAATGGTTACGCCAAGCAGCCTACGATCCTAAAGTAAGTAAAATTGAAATTTCCTTGTACCGTGTTGCAAAAAAATCACGTGTTATTGCCGCACTTATTGAAGCCGTTAAAAACGGAAAAGAAGTCGCGGTAAATATTGAGTTACGCGCTCGATTTGATGAGCAAGCAAACCTTCATTGGGCGGAAGTACTTTCTAATGCTGGCGCGAATGTCACCTTTGGTATTTCCAGTTTAAAAGTACATGCTAAAATTTGTTTGATCAGCCGCAAAGAGCAAAATACGATCGTACAATATGCCCATATTGGCACGGGAAATTTTCATGAAAAAAATGCTAAAATTTATACCGACTTTAGTCTCTTTACTTGCCAAAAAGAAATTACTGATGAAGTCGCACAAGTATTCGAATTTATAAAATACCCTTATCTACCTTTTACCTTTAATCACCTAATTGTGTCGCCTGTTAATGCTCGCAATGCTATAGAAACTTTAATCGATGCAGAAATAATAGCAGCGAGTAATCAACAACCTAGTGGTATTATACTAAAAGTGAATAATTTGGTAGATCGCTGCCTCATTAAAAAACTTTACCAAGCCAGTAATGCTGGCGTTAAAATTCAGCTGATTGTTCGCGGAATTTGTTCTCTCGTTACCGGCATCGCTAATCAAAGTGAGAATATCAGCTCGATAAGCATTGTTGATCGCTACTTAGAACACCCAAGAGTGGCTATTTTTGAAAACGAAGGTCAAAAAAGCGTGTATATCTCTTCTGCTGATTGGATGAGTAGAAACTTAGATCAGCGCGTTGAAGTAGGTTGCCCGATATATGATCCGGTCGTTAAACAAGAAGTAATTGATATTATCAATATTCAACTAAGCGATAATACCAAAGCAAGAGTGGTCGATACTGAGCAGAGCAACCAGTACCAAATTAATAATGAACAACCTAAAATACGCGCACAAATTAGTATTTATCATTACCTCAAAGCTAAAGAGTTGGTCAAAGTATCACAAACCTTAAATGTAAGCATATTAAAGCCTCAAGAAGAAGTGGAGCCTAATTTAACTTCGATAGATGAAGTACCCCCTGTGCTTAAAATGATTAAAAATTTGGCGACTTCGCATTATGAGTAACAATGCCTTAATACTTGCTAAAACCAAGCAATTGTCTGTAACCGAACAAGCCAAACATTTAGTCGCGATCGATCTAGGATCTAATAGCTTTCATTTAATTATTGCACGAGAGCAAGATGGCTGCCTACAGGTACTGCACCGACAAAAACAATCTATTGCTATTGCGGCAGGTTTAAATAGTGCTGGCTTTTTAAGTGATGAAATTATTGAAAAAGCGGTTGATTGTTTACGTGAATTTAATTTAGCGATTACTGGATTACCCTGCTGTATTAGCCGCATTGTCGCCACCTATGCTTTAAGAACAGCAAAAAATATTGAGTATTTTAAAGAAAAAGCACAACAAGTACTTCCTTATCCTATAGAGGTTATTTCTGGCAAGCTTGAAGCTGAATTAATATACAAAGGTGTTGCTCATACTCAACCATTACACGGCACTACATTTATTATCGATATTGGTGGCGGAAGCACTGAGTTAGTGGTTGGTCATAAATTTTCAATTTTTTTAGCTGATAGCATGTCAATGGGCTGCATTAGTTTTCAACAGCAGTTTTTTTTAAATGGCGAAATTACCGCGACAGCCATGAACAATGCACAACTTTACGCTACACAGCAATTAACAGGCATTGCTGATCGTTATAGAGTAGCTAATTGTAAAGTAACGCTTGGCACTTCGGGATCAATTAAAGTCATAAGCCAAGTTATGCTTGAACTCTATGGTGATAAAAAAATAACCTTTAAGCGATTGAAGCGCTTAGTTAAGCAGCTTATTCAATGGCAACATTGCGACAATATCCCATTGCATTCATTAGAAGATAACAGACGGCCTTTATTGGCAGGTGCTGTCGCTATTTTATCAAGTTGTTTTAATCTGCTAGGTATAAAACAAATGCACTTTAGTTTAGGCGGCTTACGCGAAGGGGTTTTGTACGATTTAAGCCAATCTAGAACAGACATTGATACCCGTGAAAGAACGATTCAAAACTTAAGTCATTTGTATCATGTTGACCAAGCATTTAATCAAGGTGTTTTACAGCAAATTATTTTCATGAATCAGCAGTTACCTCAAAAGAAGTTATTAACTCAGGATGAACTTTCGTTTTTAACTTGGGCGGCACAATTACATGAGATTGGCATTTCAATAAACTCTAAAAAAAGACAGCGTCATAGTGCATATATTATTAAACATAGTGATATGCCCGGTTTTAGTGAAAGTGAACAACTAACAATTGCACAACTGGTTCGTAATCACCGAGGTAAAATTAAGTTTAAAAATCCCCATAACGATGCTGAAAATAAACAGAAAGCTATAAATACAGTACGCATTCCTTTATTAACTCAACTACTGCGACTTGCTATTATTTTTACACATGGTCGCGTACAAAGTCAGATCACACCTATAACAGTCAATCATATAACAAATTCTGACGACGATGAACGTCTTGAAGTTAACATAAATAGTCAAACACATTTGTTAGACACTTTAATCGCAGAGGTCGAGGTACAAGCAAGAATAGGGTTAGTTTTAATTATTAAGTAATCATTAAACCACTTTACAGTGTTATGCTTGCTGCCATAAGTCTGCTTTAATTTTAGAAAAATGCTGCCAGTTGTCATTGACTATCAGTTGACTAATCGCAAGAGCAACATCTGGCCAAGGTTTTAATAACTTATTGCTAGTGCAGCTTAGCCATGAATTTATATGTGCTACTGATAGCTCATCCACTACGCTTGCATACGATAGTTGACGCAAAGCTAGCGCGTTTGAATGCTGCTCCATCTGCCCGCCCAATGCTTTAGTTAATATGGGCAAACCAAGGTGTAAACATTCACTAACAAGCTCAAAACCTGAATTACAAATGACCCCACTTGCCGCTGATAAATCACGCTTAAAGCCAATATAATTGGTTTTATACACGGTTACATTAGTATATTCCCCTTCTTCATAATCGGGTGAATAAAAGATAAACTCATACTCGTCTATCTCATTTAATAAGCTAATAACACCTTGCTGATCTTCAAAAGGCAAGTAGACAATAATATGTTTTTTTCTTTTGCTCGCTCGAAGTTGTGTATCAATAATAGGGGGAAGAATGTTGTCATTATAGTCACTCCAGTGCAGCCCGATACTTTTTTTTGCTGGCGCGAAATTTTTTAAAATTAATCGACTAATAAAGCTGTCACCAGCTAACGGAGTTGCGCTGCCAAAAGCATACTGATGACCAATACCTATACACGGCTTATTTCGCAGTTTAGCAGCCCAAGCCGTGATGGGTTCAAAATCTGTAATCACCAAGTCATACAGGCTTAAATCTAAACTAATCACATCCTTGATATAACTGATAATATTATTAGAAAGTAATGATTTACTATAACTTACCTCCCCGTTTTCACTGATAAAAGTTAACCCCCGCCTATGGAGATACTCTCCAAATTCTTCCATATCAAATAATTGAGACTTATCTCTACCAGAAAAAAGATAGGTAATTTTTACCCCTTGTTTAAGCAATGCCCGCGATAAAATTCGTGAACGAGAAATGTGTCCGTTCCCCGTGGCTTGAATGCCATACAAAATGTGGTTCATATCAGATAAACTCCATGCGAAATAATAACGCCCAAAAATGCGCCAGCGATGATATCTGTTGGAAAATGTACACCTAGAATCACCCTGGAAGCTCCTACCGCACTTGCCCATAAATATAATAGATAAGCCCAACTACCAAAATGAAGTGTGCACAAGGTTGCTAGCATAAACGCTGCCATGGTATGCCCAGAAGGAAAGCTAAAATGATCTGATGGGGTAACTAAACTTGAAAAGTGTGGAATAATTTCAGGAGGCCTACGTCTTTTTAAACTATTTTTTAACAGCAAATAAAGACTACGTTCAATGGCAAAAGCCGTTAATATTAACACGAGAAAGTCATTCGCATCACTCCCGCCAAAGAGTAAGTAAACACAAGGGAATAATACCTGCAAGTAACCATCACCACTGCGTGACAATAAACGAACAGTATAAATAAACCCTTGATAGTCACGTGATTTCATACACCACAAAAGTAATTGCAGGTCACGTTTATAAGCAATATTAAGTGTGTTCATATAGCCACGTTAAGTGACTTATATGAACAAGGCATGACAAAAAAATGTCAATTTAAATAATACTAATCGCTGCGCTTATCAAAGGAGAATTGTGCAACTTGTTCAGCACGACCAGAGCCATCTCGTGGAGTGGTAAAAAATTCTACACTCAATTTATCTTGTTGGTTATCTAACTCAACATGCGCAAAGCCCCAAACAAAGCTTTTTGACCAAAGCAATTGATATTGTGGGTATCGCTTAGCTTGCTGCTGGGCAAATGGCGTATGTTTACCGCGCATTTTGGCTGCAGCACCACTAATAATAAGCGGTAACGGTGGTCGTTTTTTAGTTAAGTTTAACGTAGAACAATCGTCGGTTAGCAACTCTAAGTCATGCTCATGTCCTGCAATATAAGCATCTGCGTATTCACATAACGAAGGCAATAATAACTTTCTTAGCACATGCCCTTCGCTGTATTTACTGCCACCAATGGACCAGAGAATATGATGCCCATAAACAACTTTCCATTTGGCCGTCGAGTCTTTTAACCCTTTTGCCAACCATGCGAGTTGCTGCTCATCTTCGTTTTTAATCGGTAATTCGTGCTGTTCAGGCTGCTCTAATTCAGCGGTGCCATTTTTTAACGCGGGAGGTAATTCGCCTTCACTGCCATCAGGATTAAGTGGTACTTCATAAAACACTTGTCCAGACAGTAACATATTGGTATCTAGGACAAAAAACTCAACATCATTGCCTTTCTCGCCGATTGTATAGCGATAATATCCTTTTTCATCCAACGTGAAATTTTTCTGCTCTTTCATCCATTGTGTTTGCAGTGCAACCCCATGACGAGAGGTTTTCCAATCATGATTTCCCAAAGCTGAATACATCATTAAATCGGGGTTTTCGTCAAACAAAGGTACTAATGGCGAAAGGATCAAATCATCCATACGCTTTTGATCGTCTTTACCATCATCATCACCTGCACCATCAGGGTAAATATTATCGCCAAGTTGAATCGCAAAATCACAAGGTTTATTGCGACAAACTTCAGTCATTGCTATACCAACAGCTTGTGCGCCACCTTGCTCTGTAGCAATATTGGTATTGGGATACACATAAATAGGTGCGTGATCAAACTCAGCCTCAGGGCGGTGTTCTTCTAACCAATCCTTTTTTTCTTTGGCTATAAATTCCTTTTTATTTCTCGGATTTTTTATATGCTTTTTCTTTGGGTAATCGACATGATAGCCTCCATCACCAAAAGCTAGGAAGTTAATATTTTGCGTTCTGCTATGCTTGCTATCATCTACTGAAGGCGTACTACTGCAACTGCTAAGCACAGCTAAACCCAGTAAGCTTAATGTCAATACAGTTATGGTGCGTTTCTTTAAAATTGCACTATTATATTTTGTAATATGTTTCATATTTAACTCATTTTAGAAATAGATAAAGTTAGTCCGCGATTAACGGACTAACTTATGCTCTTAATTATTCACTTTAACTTGCGAGCAACTACAGTGAAGTGATGGTTACACCGAGCTCAAAGCTGCGACCGTATTCTTCATATTGGTAGTTGTATTGAGAGTCACCGTGATATAAATAATACGGTTCGTCATTCATATTAATGGCGTTAAAATAAAATTGAATGGTATTGTTTAAGTAATATTTGGCACTAAAGTCGATCTGCATATGCGCATCTTGATACACATCAACATCGTTATCTTCAAATTGGAAATTCTCACTTTTATAGGTTGAACTCAATCGTAAGCTAATCGTGTTATTTTCAAAACCAACCATAATATTACCAACAGTATCAGCTTGGTTTGGCAGTTTTTCGTCTGCATCAACAAAGGTGCCGTTAGCCCCTAATAATAAGCCTGATTTGAACGTTTTATTCCAAGCAAGCTCAACCCCAGTTAATGAAGCACTACCGCCATTTTGAGGCTGAATCACTTCTTCAAAACCATCCCATTGACCGTTATCTTGTACTTCTTTTTGGAGAATATAATTTTCAATATCTTTATAGAAAAGCCCTGCCGATAACACACCAATATCACCTGGGTAATACTCTAAGCTTAAATCAAGGTTATTAGCCTGATAAGGTTCTAACTCTGGGTTGCCAACTTCAGCTTTGCGCTCTACAACAAGTTGTCCATTATCTTCACTTAATTCAGTTTCAATTAATTGATAGGCCGCACTATCACCAAAGGTAGGGCGAGCAATAGTTTGCGTAAAAGCAAAACGACTGATTAATTTTTCACTGAAACTATAACGCACATTTAAACTAGGAAAAAAATCTGAATAATCTTTCTCGCCCTGCCAAGGTGATATATTGACTATTTCATCACCATTACCCGCAGGGGAATCATCGACAATTAAATCAACTTTATTACCTGTTGTACTAAAACTTGTATCCTCATAGCGAACACCCGTCACGATATTCCAGTTATCAATATCAAAGCTTACCATGGCATAAAGTGCTAATACGTCTTCATTACTTTTATAGCTGTTGGCCTTACTTTCAATATCCGACTCTAATTGGTTTATATCAAAGTTGCCCATATTGGCCAACACGTAATCACTTAACTGGTGTTGTGATAACCCAGCACCGAATTGCCCTAAAGCATAATCAACTTCTCCGCTGTTAAATAACTGCGCTGTTACGTCATTTCCAGAGCTATCGGTAAATCCGCCATCATAGATTGTTGAGTCATTTCGCGTATTTTTTTCACGACTTCGATATTTGCTACCAAACTTCAGTTGACCATTATTATTTTTCCAAACAAAGTCTTTACTAATGTCAACGGCAAGGGTTATTTCTTCGTCTTCAGCTAAATTATTCGCATATAACACCTCGTCAAAATCAAAGTTGGTTAAGTCTTGTGAAGCGGTTGCCAAATTAAGTGTAGGTACAGGGCCTGAACTTAAGTAACCTAAATCTAAATCTTTAGCGGTAAAGGTACTATCAATACGATCAGGCTCTTCTTCACTTGCCTTTGAATAACCTAAACTATATTCAATTAACCAGTCGCCTAACTGATTTTCACCTCCAGTAATAACAGAAAATATTTCCTGAACCTCATATCTGTCTTTTGTGTCACGATCCATTTCCGCATCATAAAATTGCGCACTTGTCAGCGTATTTGACGTTAAATCAATTTGACCTTTATCGTATTTGAACTGATTTCTTAAGCGATATTCATCATCTGAAAACTGACTATAAAGTGTTCTCAAATAATATTTATCCGTTGCAGAGGTATATAAATCAAAATTCAATGCTGCGCCTAAACGCTCTCGTTCAATGGTATAAAGACGTTGCTCTATTTCTTCAGCGCCGAAAGCTTCTACATCATCTCCAGTGTTGACATCTTCATATTCAAACTCACTCCAACCACCATCTGTTTCCATGTTTTGCGATCCAAAATCACGCTTAAACCAAGAAACAGCACCGGCTACCCCTAATTGATTACCGCCTGAAAGTTGAAAAATATCGGTATAACTGCCAGAAAGTTTAGGGCTTGTTTCAGAGACCATTTCATTGTGGGAGGCTTGTGCAGTAAAGCTATAGCTTCTGCCATTTCGATCAAAGGCTGATAAACTTTTAACCTCAATAGAACCACCAATCGCACTTGCATCCATATCAGGTGTTACGGTTTTACTAACTTCTAGTGAGGAGATTAATTCGCTAGGGATAACATCTAACGCCACACTACGAATACCTGCTTCAGGCGATGGTACATTCAAACCATTAATCGTTACGTTATTTAAGTTTGGATCAATGCCTCGAATACCAACAAAACGCCCTTCGCCTTGGTCACGTTCAATAAATATTCCTGGCATGCGTTGTAATGCCTCTGCAGCATTTTGATCGGGTAATTGGCCAATACCGTCACTACTAATGACAGAAACGACTTTGTTTGAATTTTTCTGGCGATTAATCGCACTCGCCTGTCCGGCTCTTTGACCATAAACAATAATGTTATCTAATTCTTTTTCATCTGGAACCGATGCACCAATAACATAATTTTTCGAAATCACTTCGCCATCAATCACTGCAATTTTTTGTACAACATCTGGACTACCGATGTATTTAATCACTAAGGTATATTCACCTTCAGGCAATTTAGCAAAACGAAAACTACCATCTCGCTCACTTACTGTGGTTAGTCCTAACTCTTTGATTTGGACCTGAGCACCTTGAAAGTAAACTTTATTAGTTGCGTCAGTCACTCGGCCTTCAACAACGCTATCAGCCCATGTATGCGATGTTGTTAATAATGCTAAACTGCCAACTATTGCCAAGGTTGTTTTATTCAGTCGAAAATCAAAACGGTTAAAATTTGTTAAAGAAAATTTCATGCTACTTAATGCTCTCATTTTATTGTTAGATTTTTTTCATCAGTAAAAACAAGATATGTTCCTGTTAAAAACCAACGAGTAAAATAATGTCGGCGTTAAAGTAAATAAACAATATGACAGCGCGATGAACGCAAGATGACTGCAAGGTGACACAAAGATGACAGAGTGACCATTCACTAGCTCTTAGGATTGGGAGTAACGACGTTGTGAGGTGTTTTAACCAGCGCAAGTGAACAATAACTTAATGCGATAGGTAATCAAGAGAGTAATGCTTGCCGTGAACAATAATGTGTTCACGGCTAAACTGAACTATGGCTTTTATAATAATCCTTACTTTAAATAAGGCATAAATTTTTCAGTGACTTGTTCTCTAAAACCATCGTCTGTTTTAGAAATAATATACGCAGCTACTCCATGTTCTGTAGCAAATTGATAAGCTTTGTCTTCCCCCATCACCATCATAGCGGTAGATAAACCATCAGCTGTCATTGAAGATGGATGAATAACGGTTACTGACACTAATTTATGATGAATGGGTTTGCCCGTATCAGGATCAATAATATGAGAGAAACGTGTACCGCTCTCTTCAAAATAATTACGGTAATCGCCTGATGTTGCCACTGCATTATCTTTAGGAACTAAAATTTGATAAACACTTCGCTCATTACTCATGGGTTTTTCAATAGCAACATGCCACAACTCTCCCGAAGATTTAAACCCCTTAATGCGCATCTCACCACCAATTTCTACCAAGTAATTATTAATGCCGCGTTGTTCAATAAGTTCTGCAACCACATCAACACCATAGCCTTTGGCTGTAGTAGATAAGTCAACGTACAGCTCAGGAATAGCTTTGGTGAGCTTGTTGTCATTTAACGATAAATAGCGCAAACCGATTTTCGCTTTAGTGCTAGCAAGTAACTCATCACTCGGCACGTTATCAGGTCTATGCTCAGGCCCAAACCCCCAAAGGTTAACTAGCGGGCCAACTGTAACATCAAGCTTACCTTGGCTAATTTTTCCAATCCGTATTGATTCTTTAATCACACGTTGCAACCCTGTCGAAATTTCTACTGGCTCAGTTGATGTGTTTTGATTAAATAACGACAATTCAGACGTAGGAATGTAAGTCGACATTTCTTGGTTAATTTGTTTGAGTATGCTGTCGATATCACTTTGTAATTGATCAATTTGTATCGAATCGTCTTTAACAACGATTTTGATATTATAAGTCGTTCCCATAGTACGTCCCTGAAGAAGCACTTCTTTTTTACTAGGGTCTTTACTAGGAAAACAAGCAGTTAAAAATACTGTAATGGCAATAAAGAAAATGGCATTCAATTTATTCATCTTTAAATCTCTTAAAAGTTTTATTTATCTAAATATTTTCAATTAAAAAACACTTAGATAAATAGAATAATAAAAACAATAAAGGCGACCTAAGTCACCTTTATTTATAATGTTCAGTCTTTCGAACTCAGGAAAGCATATTTGCATTTAGCTGCAACATGCTGGCTTTAGTTCAAGGAGAATGCGCGGAGTTGACGGTAGTCAATAAGCACAATCGACGCAAAAATTAAACCAGCGGGCAAGTCTAAATCAAATATTAGCCACCGAAGTCATCCAGCATGATATTCTCGTCTTCTACACCTAAATCTTTAAGCATATGAATAACAGCTGCGTTCATCATTGGTGGACCACACATGTAGTATTCACAATCTTCTGGTGCTTCATGATCTTTTAAGT
Source organism: Colwellia sp. SU-HH01217 (assembly GCF_057543495.1). Taxonomy (NCBI): domain Bacteria; kingdom Pseudomonadati; phylum Pseudomonadota; class Gammaproteobacteria; order Alteromonadales; family Colwelliaceae; genus Colwellia; species Colwellia sp. SU-HH01217. Next base: position 142,463 of record NZ_BAAJLX010000004.1, read on the forward strand.
ATTGCTCATGTAACACGTTGTGGATAAAACCGGTTAAACCGTCCCAGTTATCTTCAGGTTGTGGGTCTGAAAGTGCGACGTGCCATTCGAAGTTATCATTATCAGCGGCAAGGCCGTTGTAATCATCTTCGTAGAACATTTCGCGTAACGAACGAGCACCATACCAGAAACTCATTTTACGTTTAGATTTTAAACGTTTGAGTTGATCGAAGATATGAGAACGCATTGGCGCCATACCAGCACCACCACCGATAAAGACCATTTCGTTATCAGTCTCTTTAGCGAAGAACTCACCAAATGGACCTGAGATAGTTACTTTATCACCAGGTTTTAGACTGAAAATATACGATGACATTTTACCAGCAGGTAGATGTAACTTTCCAGGAGGCGGCGTAGCGATACGCACGTTAAGCATAATAATGCCTTCTTCTTCTGGGTAATTAGCCATTGAGTATGCACGTAATGTATCTGTGTCTACTTTTGACTCTACATCGAAGAAACCAAAATGGTTCCAATCACCTTTGTACTGTTCGTCAATGTCGAAGTCGCTATATTTAACATGATGCGCAGGCGCTTCAATTTGAATATAACCACCCGCTTTAAACGGTACTGACTCGCCATTTGGAATTTTAAGCTTAAGTTCTTTGATGAAAGTTGCTTTGTTATCGTTAGAGATAACTTCACATTCCCATTGTTGAACACCGAAGATCTCGTCTTCTACTTCAATTTCCATGTCTTGCTTAACAGCAACTTGACAGGCTAAACGACAGCCTTCTTTGGCTTCGCGTTTTGTAATATGCCCTTCTTCGGTAGGAAGAATATCACCACCACCTGAATGCACTTCAACACGACACTGGCCACAAGTACCACCACCACCACACGCTGATGGAATAAATATTCCTTGGTCAGCTAATGCGCCTAACAGCTTACCACCAGCGGCAGTTGTTACTGCTTTTTCTGGATCGCCGTTAATATTAATCGTTACATCACCACTTGATACCAACTTAGATTTAGCAAATAAAATCACTAATACTAAGGCAATAACTATCGCAGTAAACATCGATACGCCGAGTATAATTTCCATCGACTTTTCCTTATTTATTTATCTAAATTGTTACAGTGAAATACCACCGAAAGAAAGAAAGCCGAAAGCCATCAAACCAGCAGTGATAAACGTAATTCCTAAACCTTTCAAACCGTCTGGTACGTCAGAGTATTTCATCTTTTCGCGTAAACCGGCTAATAGCACAATAGCAAGTGCCCAACCGATACCAGAACCAATACCATAAACAACACTTTCACCAAAGGTTAAGTTTTTCGCTACCATGAAAGACACGGCACCAAAAATTGCACAGTTTACGGTAATTAATGGTAAAAATATCCCTAATGCTTGATAAAGCGCAGGGAAGTATTTATCTAATACCATCTCTAAAATTTGAACTAAAGCAGCAATTACACCGATAAAAGTAATAAAAGACAAAAAGCTTAAATCAACTGATTCATTAGGGTCAGTAATGCCTAAAACAGCATCAAGAGCACCCGGTGCCAGTATTGCTTGATAGATAACTTGGTTCATTGGAACAGCTAAACCAAGTACCACAACAACAGCAACACCTAAACCAATAGCCGTATCAACTTTTTTCGATACCGCTAGGAAGGTACACATACCTAAGAAAAACATTAACGCGATATTTTCTATGAAAATAGCTTTAATTAAAATTGCAATATAATGTTCCATGCTATTAATCCTTCTCTACTTGTTCTGGTTTCCATTGACGAAGCGCCCAAATGATTAAACCAATAACGAAGAATGAACTAAATGGTAATACAAGTAAGCCATTACCTTGATACCAACCACCATTTTGAATCAAAGGTAATATTTCGACACCGAAAAGCGTACCAAAACCCAATAACTCACGGAAAAAAGCAACGATCATTAAAATAGCGCCGTAACCTAAACCGTTACCAATACCATCTAAAAAGCTTAGTCCTGGTTTTTCTTTCATTGCAAAGGCTTCAGCACGACCCATAACAATACAGTTAGTAATAATTAAACCAACAAATACTGCAAGTTCTTTAGATAATTGATAAGAGAACGCTTTTAATACTTGGTCAACAACAATTACTAGTGAAGCAATAATCGCCATTTGTACGATAATACGTACACTTGATGGGATTTGATTACGAATAATTGAGATAAATAAGTTAGAGAATGCCGTTACAAATATAACCGCTAAACTCATTACTAAAGCATTCGCCATAGAGCTTGTTACAGCAAGTGCAGAACAAATACCCAGTACTTGTAATGCAATCGGGTTATTGTCAGCAATAGGACCCGTTAAGACTTTTTTAGCATCTGAAGACATTATTTAACCCCTTCTGCACGATATTGAGTGATAAAAGGCTTATAACCTTCGTCACCAAACCAAAATTGTAAAGTATGCGTAACACCATTACTTGTTAGCGTAGCACCTGATAATGCATCAACACCGTGAACATCATTAGGTTTAGCACCACCCTTAACAAGACGTATTTCTACGTCACCGCTATTGTCATACACTTTCTTACCTGGCCATAACGCTTTCCATTTAGGGTTTAGTACTTCAGCACCTAAACCAGGAGTTTCACTATGGTCAGAATAAATAACACTTTTTATGGTGTTCAAGTCTGACTCTAAACCAACATAACCAAACATTAAGTTCCATAAGCCAGAACCAACGATTGGCAATACTATTGTGTTAACAGCACCCGCGTCATCTTTAACTAAGTAAACAACAGCCGTATTTGAACGGCGATTGATACCTGCGATATCGTTTTCAGGCTTCTCTGATAACTCAGGATCACGAGCATTACGACGTTCGTCAAAGTTAATTACATCACCTTCAATAAATTCACCAGAATCTAAATCAATCATGCGTGCATCAACAAACTCATTGTAAGTACCAACAACATCTTTACCTGCTTGCTCTAAAAGTCCAGCAGCTTCAAGAATTTTAGTTTGTTGATCAAGTAGCTTATTTGCTTTTTGTAAAGGTTTTAACTGCACCGCAGAAAAAGACACTAACAACGCACATACAACACAAACAGCTAGTACAAAGCCAACCGTTTTACCGAATGTTTCTTTCTTTTTTGTATCGGAATTAGACATTGCGTGCAATCCTCCGTTTAATGTTGCCCTTAACCACAAAGTAGTCAAACAGTGGTGCAAACAAGTTAGCGAATAAAATAGCTAACATCATGCCCTCTGGGAATGCAGGGTTCACTACGCGAACTAATACCACCATTATACCAACTAATGCACCAAACCAGTATTTACCTGTATTAGTGAAAGAAGCTGAAACAGGATCAGTTGCCATAAACATCATACCAAATGCAAAACCACCTACCACTAAATGCCAATGCCAAGGCATAGCGAACATTGCATTAGTATCGCTACCAATGGTGTTAAATAGTAATGAAGTCAACACCATACCGCCAAACACACCTAGTACGATGCGCCATGAAGCAATACCTTTGTAAAGAATGTAAGCACCACCTAATAAAATAGCGAAAGTTGATACTTCACCTACAGAGCCAGGAACGAATCCCCAAAACGCATTCCACCAATCAGCATTCATTGAGTAATCAACTAAACCTTGGTTTGCAGCACTTAATGCCGTTGCGCCAGAAAAACCATCAGCAGCAACCCAAACAGTATCACCTGAGATTTGTGCAGGATAAGCGAAGAATAAAAACGCACGACCCGCTAATGCAGGGTTTAAGAAGTTTTTACCTGTACCACCAAATATTTCTTTAGCGATAACAATACCAAAGGTAATACCAATAGCGACCTGCCATAAGGGAATAGTTGCCGGTAAAATTAATGCGAAGAGTATAGAAGAAACGAAGAAACCTTCATTGACTTCATGGCCACGCACGGCAGCAAATAGTACTTCCCAAAAACCACCAACAATAAAAGTGACCGCGTATATAGGTAAGAAGAACATGGCGCCATAAAGCATCATATTAAACCAACCAGAGTCAGCCGTTAGCGTGCCACCTAGCATAGCAAACAATGCTGTCTGCCAAGTGTCAGGGATAGCATAACCTGCCACCAAAGCATCTACTGCTTGATAACCAATGTTATACATACCAAAGAACATAGCAGGGAAAACCGCTAGCCATACTGTGATCATGATGCGTTTTAAATCGATGCTATCACGTACATGAGTTTTGCCTTTACTGACGTAACCAGGAGTAAATAACCCTGTCGCTACCGCTTCGTAAAGTGCAAACCACTTTTCATGTTTACCGCCTTTTTCAAAATGCGGTTCTATATCTTCAATAAACTTTTTCAAGCCCATGACTAACCTTCCTTCTCAATTGTGGTTAGGCAATCACGAAGATATACGCCGTAATCTGTTTTGCCTGGGCAAACAAATGTACAAAGCGCTAAATCTTCTTCGTCTAGCTCTAAGGCACCAAGCTGTTGTGCAGTGTCGGTATCACCGGCAACTAAATCACGCAATAACATGGTGGGTAAAATATCTAAAGGCATTACACGTTCAAAGTTACCAATTGGCACCATTGCACGTTCACTACCGTTTGTCGTTGTAGTCATGTTGAATAATTTATTCGAGAATAAATGAGACATGTAAGCACGAGTTACAGAGAATTTGTTAGGTCCTGGGTACATATAACCCATAAATTCTTTGTCACGCCCTTCTAATACTAAAGACAACTGCACGTGGTAACGGCCTAAATAACCAGTAACCTTGCTTGCTTTGGCGCCAAGAAGAACAGAGCCTGAAATAACACGTAATTCACCCTCTGTAGCTTCGTCAGCTGTTAACTCTTCAGTGCTTGCACCTAAAACTGTACGAATTAAACGAGGATTTTTCGCTGCAGGACCAGCAAGCGAAATAACACGTGAATTATCAATTTCACCTGTGGTAAATAATTTACCGTAAGCAATAACATCTTGGTAACCTAAGTGCCAAACAAATTTATCAGCACTAGCAGGCTTTAAGAAGTGAATATGAGTGCCTACTAGACCAGCAGGGTGTTTACCAGCAAACTCAGTTACAGTAACATCGCCTTCAACAGGGATGTCTGCACCTGGCGCTTTACTGACAAAAACTTTACCTTCGGTTAAACGAGCTAATACAGCTAAGCCTTGTTTAAACGCTTCTGCTTGCTCCTTGATGATAACCTCAGGATTTGCTGACAACGGATTAGTATCCATCGCACTAACAAAAATAGCTTCTGCTGTACTATCAATAGCAGGAATTTTGCTAAATGGACGTGTACGTAACGCAGTCCATAAACCAGAATCTACTAAGTTTTTAACCACTTTTTCTCGTGGAATTGAACTAAGTTCATTGGCAGCATAGCTTTTGAATGTTTCTTGGGCTGAGCCATCGACTTCGATAACTACAGACTGTAAAACACGTTTTTCACCACGGTTAATTTCGGTAACAACACCGGCTGCTTGAGCTGTGAATTTAACGCCAGGATTTTTTTTATCTTCAAAAATCACCTGACCTTTTGCTACGCGATCACCCACTTTTACAAACATGGTAGGACGCATACCCACAAACTCTTCACCTAGTGTTGCAACGGTTTTGATGGTCGGACCATCATGGATTACCTGCTGGGGCGAACCAACTACAGGAACATCCAGACCTTTTTTTATTGTAATCATAAACACATGCACTACTTTTGATGGGAGTAATAAAATCTAAGGAATAACTAATTTTGTTGACTAAGCTTTACATATCAACAAGATAGCTAAACTATCGACTTCAGTGTATTTCAGTAAGAAGCTTAATTTTTTAATACCAACACGAATGAAAGTATTACAAAATAAAGACCCACTGGCTCTAAGTTAAAATTTCTGGCGCGATTCTAGCACAAAACAGGGTTTTCATTCTACGGTACATAGTAACTTTTCATTACAATTTAGACGATTAATTTTGGTTTTTCCTGTAATGAGTTAAAAATAGGCAAAAACAATGCTTACTCAAAAAGAAAGTCAGTCGAACATATAATTTAAACAATACATTAATCTCGACTATTTCAAGGTATTTAAAACAAAAAAAGGCGCTAAAGTAATCATACTTTAGCGCCTAGTAATATGGACTAGCCATTTAACTCAACCAGTTACATTGAGGTTAATCTAAATGGTTAATGTCTGCTAATGGAGAAATATCCGCGTCATAATCGACACCTTCAACACCAAAGCCAAATAGTTTTAAAAATTCATTATGATAGCTAACATAATCGGTTAACTCGTCAATTGAATCAGTATCAACGGTATTCCAAATATCTGTTACCCGTTGTTGCACACTGTCTTCTAGCTCTTTATAGTTTTGGCGATAGCGATTTTGCTCATCTAACCGTGGAGTTTTGCTGTATATATTTTCAACAAATAAATTTTGAATTTGCTCAATACAGCCTTCATAAGTCCCGTCGGCTTTCATAACTTTAAACATAGCTGAAATGTATAACGGCATAATTGGAATTGCAGAACTAGCTTGTGTAACCACTGCGTTCAAAGAAGTAACGTGTGCTTCACCATTAATTGTTTCCGTCATTTTATTAATTTCACTGGCAGCACGATCTAAATCTTCTTTTGCTTTACCTATGGTCGCTTTGCCGTAAATTGGCCAAGTAAGCTCTTTACCGATGTAAGTATATGCAACTGATTTAAAACCTGAAGATAATACGCCAGCATCGTTTAGTGCTTTTATCCATAACTCCCAGTCAGCACCACCCATAACGTCAATGGTGCCTTGAATTTCTTCATCGTTGGCAGCTTCAACTGACACTTCATCAATAATGCGCTTAGATGTGTTTAAGTTTTTAGTGGTAACGCTTTGACCAATAGGTTTTAACGTTGAAGAATAAACTTCACCAGTATCTGGATCTGTTCTTCGTGGAGACGCTAAGCTATAAACCACTAAATCAATTTCACCTAATTCTTCTTTAATAGTTTGAATCGCTTTCGCTTTTATTTCATGAGAAAAAGCATCGCCATTTATATTTTTCGACCAAATGCCAGCTTCATCTGCTGCTTTTTGAAAAGCAGCCGTGTTATACCAACCTGCAGAAGCGGTTTTTTTCTCTGTTGGCGGTTTTTCAAAGAAAATACCTAAGGTTTTCGCATTATTACCAAATGCAGAGGTAATACGCGTTGCTAATCCGTAACCGGTAGAAGCGCCAATAACCAACACATTCTTAGGCTTTTTATCGGCTTGTTTTTGACTTTTTACATAAGCAATTTGCTCATTCACATGGGCTTCACAACCTGCAGGGTGAGCATTAGTACAAATAAATCCACGAATTTTTGGCTTAATAACCATAATATTACCTTATGTATTTTGTTGAATACCGCAAAATTTAAGCGATATCAAATTAATCTTTAATGATTGTTACTGTTATTTAGCCATGCTAAAAGTCAGTAACAACTCAATTTTGTGCGTAGTTTACTACTGCTCGCACCTTAAAGAGGTACGAGCAGTTAATTTTTTTGTAATTGAAGATTTATTCTGCGGCTGGAATAGTGGTAATTAATTCCTTTGATACCATTTTAGCAATTTCAGACTGGTGGCGTCCCATTCTATCCTTCACTCTCAAATACTCACTACGCGCACGTTGAGATGAATAACTTGATTTTTGTAACGTCATTAAATCAAAGTCTGATGGAAAATTAGGTTTAATATTAGGCTTAGCAACGGTATAGCTATATTCCCATGCTGGTAGCACTACATTGCTATTCATTGTGCTATTTAATTGAGTTAATGCTGCATTGTATTGGTTAACTCTAGAATTTTGTGTCGCTTTATCTAAATCTGCAGCTTGTGTACTATAACCAAGTCGTTTAGCAGTTGCGGCTTTCTGTTGAATATCACTATTTCGTGCATTAACAAAGTTTTGAACTTGTACTTCATTTGATACTTGGCGAGACATTGTCAATTTCACATCAATATCTTCAACATTAATGGACTCAACTCTGTGTTCCCCTACCCATACTATTGCGCCTGTTTGTACATCAATAAGTTTAGCATTTAAGTAACCAAAGTAGCCCGGCTGTACTATCGTTGCGACACCTGAATTATACATGGCATCGATTAAATCAGGGTGCTCAACAAATAAAGCCCGAACTTCATCATGTTCAACAATATCAAGTTGTCTGTCGGAAATTGGCCCTATATTGAAGCTATTTACTTGTAAAATGTAATCGGCTTGATTTTTACCTTCTTGAGCGGCTCTAATAAGTTCTGAAATATCAACCAGTTCATTTTCACCTGCTTTACGCGTATTGCTTTGTGATCTAACATCATATTTGCTTTCTACTTCTTTAAGCTTTTCTATTTCTTGTTGAGGTGTAATTTGATTCGTTTTTCTTAAGGCTTTAATTTCCTTAATTTCAGCATCTCTAGCTTCACTCTCATTATCGCCACTTTGCTCTTCTCTTCTGTCACGCAGTTCGGCTTCAAATTTTGATCTGTCCATTACGGTAAAGTTTTTACGTAATAACGATTTCTCTATCTCTTGTTCTGCTTTGTTAAAATACTCAGCAGTACTAAAAGCATTTTCATCATTGGTGTTTTGCGAAAGTTTATCGCTCGCCGACAAATCTCTTTCATGCATTTCTTTACCACCAGCAAAATAACCTCTATTTCTGATCGTTTCATCCAAAGCTCTTTTTTGTTCTTGGCGCTGTTGATCAATAGGCACACTAATCACAACCCTAGCATTAGCTTTTACATGGAAGTTCTTCTTCGAAATAACATTATCTGCGAGCTTATTAAAATCTGTGGGAGTTTTCAGCATTTTAAACTCTGTTGATAAATCTTCATTTGCCGGAGCTTGAGGCGCTTTTATTGTAGAAATTTGCGGTAAAGCGGCAATTTTAGGTGGTGTAGAGCCACACGCGCTAACCATTAAAGCAACGGGAATAAGGGGTAACAATGTCTTTTTCATGTTTCTCATATTTTTTCCTAATAATGTTATTAGTTTGATTAAACGACTTATCTATTTTTATAGTATTCTTGCAAGGTTAAATCATTATAATCACGCATTTGCGTCATAAATTGACTATACGACGCCCAAACTTTAGCAAAACCTGTATCTTCTTTTGCTTTTTCTTTCATAACTTGTGCCGTGTGTTTTTTTAACTCTGCCAGCACTTCAGGTGGAAATTGGCGAAGTTTAACCTTGTGCTGATCAATTAATGTTTTTAATGCATTATTATTACGCGCGTTGTATTCATCAAGGGTGTCCTCATTTACTGCTCTAGCAGCGACTTCAATAATTTTTTGTAAGTCTTTAGGTAATTCGTCATAAGCTTTTTCATTGATCAAAAACTCCAAACCTGCTGAAGGTTCGTGCCATACAGAGGTGTAATAATATTCTGCTGCTTGATAAAAGCCAAAGGCTAAATCGTTATAAGGCCCTACCCATTCAGAAGCGTCAATGGCACCACTTTGCAGTGATGAAAAAATTTCGCCACCGGTTAAATTTACCGGTATTGCGCCAGCTTTTTTAAAGACATCGCCTGCAATGCCCGGAATACGCATTTTTAGACCTTGTAAATCAGCCATGCTATTAATTTCTTTTTTAAACCAACCGCCAAATTGAGCACCCGTATTACCGCCAGCCATTGGAATAATACCAAAAGGTTTATATTGCTCACGCCAAAGCTCTAATCCACCACCATAGTGAAGCCACGCATTTAACTCAGTAGCTGTCATACCAAAAGGCAATGCGCCAAATAAAGGAGCTGAAGGGATTTTTCCTTTCCAATAATAAGAACCGCTATGTCCCATTTGAACCGTGCCCTGCGACACATTATCAAAAACCTCAAAGCCTGGTACTAACTCGCCAGCACCATAAACTTTTATAGTTAATCGCCCACCACTCATTTCATTCACATAGTTAGCGAACTTTTCAGGTGCCATGCCCAAGCCGGGAAAGTTTTTTGGCCATGAGGTAACCAACTTCCATTGAAATGTTTGTGCAGGCACTACTTTGCTAACACTCGTATTTGTTTGTTCATCACCACAACCGCTAATAAAAAAAGCGATTGAAACAAATAGAAACGCAGTTGTGCTGATTAACTTTATTTTCATTAATATTTCCTTGTAAATTCTTAAAATCAATAGTGTTTACAACTAAGTTAAGCACTATTAACCATAAATAACCTCAGGTAGCCAAGTGGTTAATTGGGGCCAAATAGCTAATACAACTAATAACATTAACTGCATAATGATAAATGGTATAACACCACGATAAATATCAGCAGTACGTACAGCTTTGTCAGCGACACCTCGCAAATAAAAGAGTGCAAATCCAAATGGCGGCGTTAAAAAGGATGTTTGTAAATTAAGCGCTATCATAATACCTAGCCAAATTGGATCAAGCCCCATAGCTAATAAAATAGGCGCAACAATAGGCACGACGACAAAAGTTATTTCAATAAAATCTAAAATAAAACCCAATAAAAAAATAACTAGCATTACAATAATAGTCGCACCAACAACACCACCAGGCATTTTATCAAAAAGCCCTTGAATCAATTCTTCGCCGCCAAAGCCCCGAAATACTAGCGAGAACAAACTTGCGCCAATTAGGATCAAAAATACCATTGAGGTAATTTTAGTGGTGTTTTGCATAACAGCAGTTAAGTTTTTTAAAGTAAGTTGCTTTTGAAAAACAGCTAATAATGTCGCGCCCATTGCACCTACGCCTGCAGCTTCTGTCGGCGTCGCAAACCCAAATAAAATAGAGCCAAGGACGATAAACATTAATAATAAAGGCGGAACTAATGCCGTTAACATTAATCGCCACTTATCGTGTCCTGCTGATATATTTTCAATATCGTCAACACTTAGTTTAGGCACACTTGTCGGTTTAAATACCGCCATTGCAATGCAATATAGTAAGTAAAGGCTAACTAACAACAATCCTGGAATAACAGCTCCAGCAAATAAATCGCCTACTGTAACGGTTTTAGGGGTGAAGATTCCCATATTTAATTGCGCCTTTTGATAGGCACTCGAAAGGACATCGCCCAGAAGTACTAACGCAATAGAAGGAGGAATTATTTGGCCTAATGTACCCGTAGCGCAAATAATGCCTGATGAAAAAGATGGACTATAACCTCGCTTTAACATCGTTGGTAAAGATAACAACCCCATGGTTACAACCGTCGCTCCAACAATACCAGTACTTGCCGCCAGTAACATGCCCACTAAAGTAACAGATATGGCTAAGCCGCCATTTAATCGACCAAATAATAGTGACATGGCGTTTAACAAATTCTCAGCTATCTTTGAGCGTTCAAGCATAGCTCCCATAAAAACAAATAAAGGTACAGCCAGTAACGTTTGGTTATTAATAGTGCCAAATATTCGACTGGGAAATGCGCCTAAAAAAGAAAGGTCAAAAGCATTAAATAAGCTGCCAACACCTGCGAATAAAAGCGCAGTGCCAGCTAAAGATAAAGCAACGGGATAGCCCATTAGCAAGACTAAACAAACCACAACAAACATTAAAATTGAGAGGTATTCCATTATTTCGCCTCTCCTTCAGTATTGACTTGATTCGCAGAAAAATTAGACGCTTGAGTCGTTTTCTCACTAGCGATTATTAGCAAGTTCCGACCAACTTCAGCAATTCCTTGTAGCAATAAAGTCAGCGCTAACAATAATAAGTAACTTTTAAGTAAATAGACAAACGGCAAACCGCCAGCTTCAGGAGATTGTTCAAGAATGCGCCAAGCTGTAATCACATAATCGAAACTAATAAGAAAAATAAAAATACAAACGGGGAATAATAGGAAGACACTACCCATTATATTGACTAAGGCCTTATTTTTTTCTGAAAAACGCTGATAAAAAATATCAACTCTTACGTGGCCATCTACTTTTAAAGTGTATGCAGCACCAAGCATAAAAACCAAACCATGAAAATATAATACCAACTCTTGCAATGCGACAGAGCCCATATTAAAACCATAGCGCATTACTACTATAGCAAAGGTAAGTAATACCATGAGTAAGGTTAACCATGAAATAGTCTTACCGATAAAACCAGTAATAGTATCAATTACCCTGACAATATCGCCAACAAGAGTGAAAAGGCCACTTTTTGACATCTGAATGCTCAACGTTTTTTAATTATTTTTTTTATAGGCTGATAAATAACAGAATTACCATAAAATGAACATACTTCATTTGGACAATATAAGCATTAAAATATGTTTTTATACCAATTGCATTAATTAACGCCTGTTCTGATACGAATTATTTACCGCCACCTAGGCAGTTTGGTGATAATGGCGTATTTTCCGCATAATAATCGTGCCACTCTTTTTCTGTGTATGTGTGCAAAGCAAGTGCATGAATTTTTTCAGCAAGCTCTTCAGACAATACTTTGTTAACTGCTCTGTGGCGTTTAATTAAACGCTCTTCTTCAAAACTGTTAGCAACAATAATTACTTTAAAGTGGGATTCACTTCCCGGCGGCACATTATGGTTATCGCTTTCATTAATTACATCGAGAAAAAGAGGGGAAAAAGCGTCGAGTAGTTTGTTTTCAATAAGTGCTTTGATCGTCATGATATTCCTTAATAAGCGAATTTATTTCGCTGTTAATGCTGTAGAAATATTAACATGAACAAAGTGGCTAATGCGCAAAAAAATTGAAAATATAAATAATAAGGGGATATAAAAAAGAATAAGAAATCGAGCAATGCCTATAGATTTACGGCAGGCATTGCTCTTATTACATTTTGTCAGTTAACAATTAGCTGACATTGCTCATCAATCCGTGAAACTGTTTATGTTGAGTTAATGATTTATACTTTTGCCATAAAAGCTCTATCCTAGTTTGTCCCAAGGTTTGTAAATGGCACATTTGGACAAACTGTTCTTCTACAGAGTTTTCAGGCATACAAATCGCTTGTTCAAGCAAAAACAATCGTTTACCTACCTCAGTTAACAGCTCTGCTTCGGCAATATTAAAATCACCTGACTTTCTAAACCCTCTTGGAAAATGGGCATCATCATAAAATTGATCTTCGAAACTAAATCCGTGTATTAACGTCATATTCATCTCTGTTGACAGGCTATTGGTTTTCGCGGATTATGCGGCTATCTTTCAATGCTGTAAAACAAATAATAATTATCGTATCGATAAGAGAATTAGCCATGGATATTGAGTTAATTAAAACTTTCTTGGAAGTTAAAGATTGTCGTCACTTTGGTAAAGCTGCCGAAAATTTATACCTAACGCAAGCGGCCGTTAGTACCAGAGTAAGGCAGTTAGAAAGGTATTTTGGTGTTACTTTATTTCATCGGGCAAGAAATAATATTCAGTTAACTTTAGCTGGAGAAAGGTTAATTCCTCATGCTGAAAATATGCTCAATACTTTACGCATGGCAAAACAAGATGTCTCACTTGCCACAGAACAAGTTGCACAAATATCTATTGCAGGTACCCCAAATACTTGGGATGTTTACATTCACGGTGCCATTTCAAAAATTTATTTAGATCAGCCACAAATCAGCTTAGTCGCTGAAATATTGTCTCGTGAGCAACTAACTCGCCAACTACTTGAACGGACACTTGATGTTGCGATTTTATTCGATCCCCCAAAAGTAGAAGAGTTAAAAATTGAATCTTTGCACATGTTTAATTTAGTGCCTGTCACCACCTTTGAAAACAAAATAGAAACGCCTTCCGATGTTCAACGCTACATTATGATTGATTGGGGCATGAGCTTTATTAATTGGCACGCCAAAGCCGTAAGTGGCATTGCAATTCCTGCAATTAGAACTAGCACCGCACGAATCGCCCTTGATTTAATGTTACAGTGCGGTGGTAGTGCTTATTTACCTGACATGTTAGTTAAACCATTTATTGAACAAGGTAAGCTATTTGAGGTGCGTAAATTGCCTGTTTTTGAACGTGAATTATTCAGCGCTTTTCATAAAGAAAATGAAAATGAAGAACGAATAAAAGAAATTAAAAATTTACTGAGAAAAGATCACCCAGAAGCTCCTGCGATTATGAGTCCGCAGTAATGCTATGCTCGAGATAAAGCTTAAAAGTTGACTTAACTCCTAGAATAAATTAACTTCTTTGTTTCTGTTGTGCATACAATAATAAAGGGTTCACTTTGATTTTTGTCAATTTCATCGCCCGATATACCTTCACTTTATTTTGCTTACTACTCACTATAAGTTGTTCAAATACAACCATTCACGTAAATAAGCTCTATTTAACTCAAATCGAATCTAACAAAATCGAGGTTGCACTCGAAAAACTAGGGTTTAATGTTGAGTTTAATACATTAACTTATCCCATGAACATCTATAACAACAGTATTCTCTACTCTCCATTTGTCAAAAATAAAAATGCAATAGACACCTTAGAAAATACGCTCGTTGAGTTAGGTTACCCTATTGCCACTATCAGTGAATTAGTTGCTGCTAACCACTGGTATACAAAAGATACAATCGGTGTGTATTTAATTCCTCCAGGAGTAACTCCCAACAGTGGTAAAAATGTCGAAGATATTGCTTTCACATACCACTCTGAAGAATGCGTGAGTAACAGTGAATTAGAGCTAAACAAAAATGGTAATTTTAATTATATAACGACAGGAAAAAAAAGAATTTCAGGAAAATGGTCAATCACTCAATATCCTTATATCCTTTTAGAAAATGCAGACCCATATCTTTACTTTTATTACGAAATAACTAAAAGCAACAGAGTTGATCGTATTGGTAAGATTGACATAACCGAGCTTCGACCTTTAGAAAGCTCAAAAATAATTACCGAATGCAAAATGATACATGGTTTTAGGAGCGGGACCTGAGGTTAACAAAACCACGCATTTTAAATAAATTTTTTTTATCGTTAAATTAAAAATATTTTACTTCTCTTATAAGTGAAAAACAGAGATTATCCGATTTTAACGTGATGTCTTTGGATAACTGAGAAATGACCATTGATCCTAACTATGAATTAGCCTCCTCAAATGAGTTGGACTTAGATGATGATGAAGCGGCAAACGACTTCGATAATGATTTTTCTGCTTTTGAAATGAATACAAACCCAAACGAAATGAAAAGTTCAAGAAAAAATAATAAGCGCAATTTTCAAGCAAAACGTAAAATTGAGCAGCTGCAAGAAGCACGTCGAATGAAAAAACTCGAAGACGATTATTATGATGATTGGGATTAAAGTAACAAGCTAACTTCTTAGTGTTATCTGCTTATTGAAATACTTGATGACGCTATTTAATTAAATTAACGACGATCACTTTTCTATCGTTCAATAAAATAACGTTGCCTTTATACAAAGCCATACTCAACGACTAAATATTAATTGAGTATGGCGACTATTTTTTAACAATCGTATTCCTGTTATATATTTTTAAACTACTGCAGGTAATTAAATTTAGCGGTTTGTTTAATATTATTAATTGCCGTACCTAGCATCACTTCAAAATCGCCTGATTCTGCCAACCAGTTATCGGTGTTTACATCCCAAAACGATAAGTCTCGCTGAGTTAACGTAATGCTCACTGTTTTACTTTCACTGGGCGAGAGGTAAACCTTAGCAAAACCTTTCAGTTCTTTTAGCGGGCGTTCGACACTTGCTTCAACATCATGAAGGGATAAAATCTTTTTTAACCAATAAAAGTCACTTTACAGCGTTAGTGTGTGGCAATGATGAAATGGCATCAGGAGCAATGACTTACGCAAGAGAGCACGGTATATCACTTCCTGAAGATTTATCGATTATTGGTTTCGATAATATCATTTTTTCTCGACATATTTACCCTAAACTGACCACCATTGATAACCCTATTTATCAAATGGGTCACATGGCAGCAAAACTTGTGTTAAAACAAGTTTATCAACAAGATAACATTGAAGTGCAACACTCTTTTGAGCCTACGGTAATCGTGAGAGATTCAGTTAAAAACATCGGTTAAGCTAAATAGCATTTAATATTCTAGCTTGTTGTACAGCAGTTATCGCCTAATTTTTTAACGCACTTTAAACGCTGTGAGTAATGCCTATACCTTAAAATTAGTAAAGTAACGTATAAAGCTTACGTCTAAACTTTAATGCTAATGGATCACCATCTGGTAATACTTTTAATATATCTAACAGTAATTCTTTGCTTGTAGTATCTGAGCTATCTTTTTGCATCAATCTAAATAATAACGTTAGCGCTTCTTCAGAGCGATTAACTTGATTGTATTGCGCAGCTAATTGATGTTGCAGCGCGATATTGTCAGGTTCATTAACGAGTTGTTGTTCTAATGCTTGAATTTCTGGGGAATTGGCTGCTTGATTAGCCAACTCTAACTTGGCTATTAGCGCATGGTAAACACTGTCTTGATCAATCATTTTAATGCTGTCTAACAATGCTTGCGCTTCTGCTGTTTTACCCGTTTGAATATATACATCAATTAATACGCATTTAATATCAGCACGTTCACTGTCTAGCTGATAAGCCTGTGAAATAACCGTAAATGCTTCACTTACCTTATTATCCACTAGTAATTGTTGTGCCTTTGCTAGCATATCGTCTTCAGCTTTAGGTAAATATTTAGCTAAAAACTCATTAATAGACTCATCCGTTTGAGGACCTGTTAAGCCATCTATCGGTTGACCATCTTTTACTAGCACAGCCGTGGGTAAACCTTGAACACCAAACTGTTGCGCAATTTGTTGTTCCGTTTGACAGTCAACAGTTGCCAAAATAATGGTGTCGGCAACAGAAGCTAATTTGTCAGCAAGTTTGTTTTTTAGCTCGACACTTTCTGGCACTTGCTCTGCCCAAAAATCGACAAGAATAAGCTTCGTTTTAGAGTCTTCTAAAATTACTTGCTGAAAGTTTTCTAAAGTAATAGCAACCATATTTGAATTCACACGCAGTCCAGTTAAATAACGTTTATCTTAATGTATATTTTGGGATCTTTTGCTCACATGCAAGGGGTTAAGCCAAAATAAACCATAACAAGCCAATACCTAATAATAAGCGATAAATAACAAATGGCATCATGCCGACTCTTTCAAGCAAGATAAGAAAATAATGAATACAAGCATAAGCACAAACAAATGAAACTGTGCCACCTAAAGCCATAGAAAACCAATCAACACCTTCTGCTGAAAGAATAAGCTTTAACGTTAGGTAACTACCTGCCATAGCAATAGCGGGAATTGACAATAAAAAAGAAAAACGTGCAGCATTATCACGGCTTAACCCCAACATTAAACCGATAGTCATGGTGATCCCCGAACGTGATGTCCCTGGAATTAGTGCTATGGCTTGTGCTAAACCAATCAGCATAGCGCCTTTAAACCCCAGTTTTTCAATGCTTTTATTTTCTTCTGGCTTTCTTTTACCTGCTTTAATATCGGCATAACCTAACAACACACCAAACAACAATGTGGTAATTGCAATAACGAGTGCGGTGCGTAAATGCTCTTCAATTAAATCTTTGCCGAGTAAGCCAAAAAGCCCTGCTGGAATAGTGGCAAATAATATCCACCAGGCTAATTTACCTTCAAAAATTTGTGCTTTGGTTTTGCTACTGTCTTGACGACTTGCTGCTGTTAATGTACCCAACCAGGCCACAGCCATATTGCCGACTTCTTGTCTAAAATAAAGCATCACTGCTAATAAAGTACCAACATGTACAGCAACATCAAATGCGAGCCCTTGATCATGCCAACCTAAAATTGCAGAAGGCAAAATTAAATGAGCTGAACTTGAGATAGGTAAAAACTCAGTCAATCCCTGTAATATCGCTAAAATAAATATTTCAATTGTGGTCATGTTATTGTTGCCAAGTTAACGGCACTTTCCTTAGTTGTTGGCTTGATTTATCGTAGTCTTGCCATAATTGTTGATAGCTCATTTGCAAATGAGGGTGAATTAATCGAGGGGCTATTTCAGCTAATGGCCATAAAACAAAGGCATTCTTAGTAATTTCGTCTCTGGGTAATTGCGCTGGTGTATCAATAATTAAATCGTCGTATAACAACAAATCTAAATCTAGTGTTCGTGGGCTATATTTTTTAGCATCAAGTTCACGGCCATGAGCAAACTCAATCTTTCTTAATTGTTCAGCTACTAACTCAACGCTATCAGACGTTGTAATCCCAACCACTAAATTATAAAAAGCTGTTCCAGAAAACCCGACAGCTTCACTTTCAAATAACGATGATAATGTTAACTGGCCATAGACATTCGCTAAGGCGGTTAACCCAGCATTCACATTACGTTCACGATCAATGTTACTGCCGAGCGAGATATAAATTAACGCCATTAACTTTGTTTACCACGTTCAATTTCAACGCCAACGGTAAACGCGTTATGCACGGCACCGGGTTTACCTATTTTCAATTTAAGCCAAGGAATGTGATAGCGCTGAATAAGAAAGTCAGCCATGCGCTCGGCAAGTGTTTCTAATAAATCAACAGGATTTTGATTAGCAAAAGTTGCGATTTCGGTAGAAATTTCAGCATAATCTAAGGTTTTTGCCAATTCATCATTTTCTGCAGCCTTTTGTGTATCCCACCCCATAACGAGGTCAATCACTAATGTTTGCTTAATTTCTTTTTCCCACGCAAAAAAGCCTATGGTCGTTTGAATACGTAAACCTTCTATAAAAACCTTATCCATTTCATTCTTCTTTTTTGATTATTTTATTGCGAATATATCAATTTTTACAAATTAATTGGCGAGTTTACCTGTGCAAGTTCATTAAGTACACGATACAATAATTAAATGTAAAATATTTGAGCAACTATTTAAGTCATATTAGGGTCTGTTGTTCAATGACTTAAATTAACACTATAGGTATTGCAGTCTTATGACATTGTTATTGGCATTTGCCATGACTATTCTCGCATATTTGGTCGGTTCAATCTCTAGCGCTATATTAATTTGTAAGCTGCTAGGCTTACCTGATCCTAGAACTACAGGCTCTAAAAACCCTGGCGCAACGAATGTCTTAAGATTAAGTAATCCGCCAACAGCTGTGGCCGTTTTACTCTTTGATGTTCTTAAAGGCGGCTTACCCGTTTGGGGCGCTTACTTTTTAGGTATTCCCCCCTGGGCTCTCGGCATTATTGGTGTGGCGGCTTGTTTGGGACATATGTACCCAATATTTTTTGACTTTAAAGGCGGTAAAGCGGTAGCAACGGCTTTAGGTGTATTGCTTCCTATAGGTTTTAGCTTAGGTGCGCTGTTGGTACTCACTTGGGTAATTATTGTTAAAATCACCCGTTATTCGAGCCTTGCTGCTATTATTACTGTATCAATTGCTCCGTTCTATACTTGGTTATTAAAACCTCTTTATGTCTATCCGGTGATCATGATCTCTGTTTTGATTATTTTCCGGCACAAAGACAATATTTTTAGATTGATTAAAGGTGAAGAAAATAAAATATTTTCATCTAATAAGACACAAGGATAATCATGACACCGTCGAATAAAACTTTCTTTTTACCGCTTATTTTATGTGGCTTATTACTTACTCAGCTTACTGTGCCGTCGAGCTTTGCCAGAGAATTCCCCCCTGCCAACGTGAATGTTGTTGCCGCAGAAATAAAAACCTTAACCCCCGTAGTTTGGGTATCTGGCACAACAGTGAGTCAAAACGATTCAAATATTGCTTCAGAGGTTTCTGGACGATTAATTAGCTTGGCTGCTATTGGCGCAAACGTTAACAGGGGCGACGTTATAGCTAAAATTGATGACAAACATTTAAAAATACAAGTAAGAGAAGAGCAAGCAAGCTTGTTAAATGCACAAACTTTACTTACTTTTTTAGAGGATGAAGTTACCAGAAAAACTGGATTAGTAAAGAAAAAATTATCACCCAAAACTGAGCTAGATAAAGCAATATCAGATCGTGACATTGCTAAAGGCGAAGTAATTGCCGCTCAGGCGAGACTCGATAAAACACAACAAGATTTAGACTACACCTCAGTAAAAGCACCATTTACAGGCATTGTTGCTGCCCGCATAGCTAATTTAGGCGAATATATTAATAGCGGTAACGCGATTGTTAGACTCGTTGAAATAGCGAACAGTGAAGCGTCGGTATTTTCCCCCATTATTGCTTATCAATTTTTATCGCAGTCAGATGTACTCGAAGTTGAATCTCCTTTAGGTAATGGAAGTGCGCCAATTAAAACTTTAATTCCGGTTGCTGATAGCCGCTCTCACTTAATGGAAGTGCGTTTAGATATGTCTGCCTTTAACTGGCCTATAGGATTAAACTTTAAAGCTAGAGTTGCCAGCGGAGCTAGTAAAGAAACATTAAGCATTCCACGCGACGCTTTAGTATTGCGCCGTGAAGGAACTAGTATTTTTCGCATTAATGATGACAATACCGCCCAACAAATCATGGTAAAAGTTGGCATGGCAATGGACGGGTTTGTTGAAGTCATTGGTGAAGTAAACGAAGGAGATCTAATTGTAATTCGTGGTGCTGAGCGTTTAGGCACTGGGCAAAAAGTCCAAATAAAAGATAACAATCAAGCATTAGTTTCAGGCTCTGCCCAAGCAAGCAGCCAATAATAAATGATTTATTAAACGAACAACTAAAGACCCTATTACCTTATGAATTTAACTTTATCTTCACTTAAAAACCCCACAGCGGTAGTTGTTGCTGTTTTATTGGTCATGCTTTTTGGTGCCATTAGTTTATTTAAGCTACCCGTGCAATTAACTCCTGATATTAGTAAACCAGAAATTAGCATTTCTACAGGTTGGCGCTCAGCAGCACCTGAAGAAATGGAAGCTGAAATTATCGAACGCCAAGAAGATGTTTTAAAAGGGTTACAAGGGCTAGAATTATTAACGTCATCTTCTGGACAAGGCAGAGGCAACATTACTTTAAGATATAACTCTGGTATTAATTTAGAGCGTGCATTAATTGATGTGATGAGTGCGCTTAACCAAGTGCCTAACTATCCTGCTGATGCTACTGAGCCAGTTATTTCAGTCGGCGGCGACAATACTTTTTCTGCTATTGCATGGTTCGCCTTAAAGCCTTTAGCAGGTAACGATACTGATATTGTCAGTTACCAAGACTATATTGAAGAAGTGGTACAAACTCGGCTTGAACGAGTAGCTGGTATTTCAAAAACCAATGCCTTTGGCGGTGTCTCAAATGAATTACGCATTACCTTTGACCCGTATAAAGCTGCATCTTTAGGGCTAGACTTACCCTTTTTATCTTCTACGTTAGCAGGTAATCACGACACCTCTGGTGGCTTTAATGAAGTAGGTCGCCGCAAATATACCCTGCGATTCTCAGGAAAATATGACGCGTTGCAATTACAAGACATGGTATTAGATTGGCGAGACGGCCGCCCTATTCTACTCAAAGATGTTGCTCACGTTGATCTTACCTTACAAGACAGAACGGGGATTTTAACCCTCGACGGCGAACCTGCAATTGCGATGAATGCTCAAGCTGAGCAAGGTGTTAATGTAATTGAAGTCATGAAAGGACTCAAATCCGCTGTTGCAGAGCTTAATGAAGGTCCTTTAAAAATAGCTGGCTTAAAGATGATTCAAATGTCAGATGAAACCATCTACATTAAACGTTCAATGAAACTCGTGCGTAATAACCTGTTGCTTGGTGTTGTGTTGGCAATTATTGTTTTATGGTGGTTTTTACGAAAATTTAGAGCCACATTAATCGTCGGTTTATCGATTCCGATAGCGCTCATCGTTACCTTAATTGTTATGTACGCGACAGGCCGAACATTAAACATAATTTCAATGGCAGGTTTAGCATTTGCTGTGGGGATGGTGTTAGATGCGGCAATTGTTGTTCTTGAAAATATTGTTCGTTTGCGCGAGAAAGGCGAAACGCCTGAAAAAGCCTCATTAAAAGGAGCAACTCAAGTATGGGGAGCATTAATCGCTTCTACTATTACAACCGTTGCAATATTCCTCCCAATCGCCTTTTTAGATGCCGTGTCGGGTCAATTATTTGCCGATTTAGCCATAACAATTGCCGTAGCTATTGTTGCTTCATTAATTATTGCCGTTACCGTGTTACCCACCGCCGCTCGACAATTGATGAAAGAAACCAATGATCAAGATCCTCACTCTCATTGGTGGAAAAATATTACCAAAGGCATTATGAAAATCACCAGCACGCCAGCCAAACGATATTTGTGGATATTTGGCCTAATGCTCACCTCATTTGTTGGTTCTTGGTTTTTATTCCCTAAAATTGATTACCTACCCAAAGGTAATCAAAATCAATTTAGAGCCTTTATTATGCCGCCTCCAGGTTTAAGTTACCCTGCGGCTCGCTTTGAAATGAGTGATGAAATCAACCGTCGTTTAATGCCTTATATAACTGGCGAGAAGTCCCCTAAAATTGAGCACACTTGGATGGGTTTTTTTGGCAGTTTTGGCTTTATGGGCGGAACTGCTGAAAATGCAGATCATATTGGCGAAATTATTCAAGTTATTAATACTAATTTCCTTAGCGGTTTCCCTGACACTATGGCCTTCGCTTCTCAGGCAGAAATTTTTGGAAACTTAGGTGGTGGCCGAAAAATTGATGTTGATATTCAAGCAAACGATATAGATGCGCTACTCAGTGCAGCGCAAGCCGGCTATGGTGCAATAAGTCAAGCATTACCTGGCGCAAGCATTCAACCAACGCCAGGTTTAACATTAGCAGAACCTGAATTGAGAATGATCCCCAATGAACGTCGCATGGCTGAAGCGGGCTGGACCAGACAACAAATTGCTGCAATTACTCGTGCTTTAGGTACCGGCCTTTATGTCGGGGATTTCTTTAATGGTCAAAAACGGTTAGATGTATTTTTACGTTCAACTGATTGGCAGTCCCCCGAAGAGTTAGCTGCTATTCCATTATTTACACCCAATGCAGGCGTACAACCTGTTGGTGAATTAATGGATATAGTCCGCACTGCTGGACCTAGTTCCATTCGCCGTGTTGATAGACAACGAACCATTACTTTACAAGTAACTCCGCCTGACAATTTAAGTTTAGAAGAGGCAATTACGTTAATTACAGAAAAAGCCCAGCCGACAATTTTATCGATTCTTGCTCAAAAATCTACCGACGGTTTAGGTGGCAGTATTGCATATAGAGGCTCTGCTGAAGCACTAACAGAAGCTTTAGCGAGTATGAGCCAGAGCTTTATCTTGGCATTAATCATTTTATTTTTATTAATGGCGGCTTTATTTAGATCATTTAAAGACAGCTTGTTAGTTGTGTTAACTATTCCGCTCGCAACGATTGGCGGTATTGGCTTTTTACAATTAACTAATTTAGTGATTTTTCAACCCCTTGATCTATTAACTATGATTGGGTTTATTATTTTACTTGGATTGGTAGTTAACAATGCGATTTTATTAGTGTATCAAACACGCATTGGCGAACGAGAAGGCAAATCACGTCATGATGCAGTTGAGCAAGCTGTTAGGTTAAGATTAAGGCCGATACTCATGAGTACCTTAACCAGTATTTGCGGCATGCTACCTTTATTATTAATCCCAGGCGCTGGGGCTGAACTATATCGAGGAATTGCCGCAGTGATTGTCGGTGGAATGAGTGTTAGCACAGTATTTACGTTGATTTTCTTACCAAGCCTTTTACAAATCGGTAAGAAAGCTAAAACAAGCACAGAAAGTTAAGTTCTTACTTCTGTGCTTACTTTAATACTTAGGGTTTTGAGTTAAATAATAAAAACTAAATCGCTGGTAAAGAGTCTAATGGCCAGCGAGGTTTTGCTTTAAACGTGAGTTCAGTTTCAGTACCAGCTTTTAAGCGCTGCAAGCCTGCATAGGCGATCATCGCCCCATTGTCAGTACAAAATTCAGGGCGCGGATAAAATACTTCTCCACCTAATTTTTTTGTCGTTATCTCAAGCTTTTCTCTTAATGAGGTATTTGCACTAACTCCCCCAGCTATAACTAAGCGATTTAACTGACATTGTTGTAATGCTCGTTTACATTTTATCGCCAAGGTATCCACAACGGCTTGTTGAAAAGCTAAAGCAATATCAGCATAAGTTTGTTGGCGTTCAGATTCTGACAACTCAACCCCATCGCCAGTTTTTTTGCGAATAAGTGTGCCTGCTGCAGTTTTTAAACCACTGAAACTAAAATCTAAACCCGGTCTGTCCGTCATTGGTCGAGGTAATTTAAAGCGTTTAGCCACACCAGACTCCGCCATTTTAGATAAAGCAGGGCCCCCGGGGTAATCAAGCCCCAATAATTTCGCCGTTTTATCAAAAGCTTCACCTGCAGCATCATCTACAGACTCACCCAGCAATTGATAGTGACCAATTCCATCAACTCGCACCAACATTGTATGTCCGCCAGAAACTAATAAGGCGACAAAAGGAAATTCTGGCACGTTATCTTCTAACATAGGCGCAAGTAAATGCCCTTCCATGTGATGCACAGGCACAGCAGGTAAATCCCAACCATAAGCTAAGCTTCTACCGATAGAACATCCCACTAACAAAGCCCCAACTAAACCAGGGCCTGCTGTATAAGCAACACCATCTAAATCTTGAGGGGTTAAATTGGCTTGAGCTAATACTTCTCTAATAAGTGGGATAGTTTTACGCACATGATCTCGAGAAGCTAACTCTGGCACTACGCCACCGTAATCGGCATGAACAGCGATTTGACTATATAAACGGTGCGCCATAATACCTTGCTTATCATCGTAAATAGCAATTCCTGTTTCATCACAAGAAGTTTCAATCCCCAAAATGCGCATAATGTTTTAATATCCTAGTGAACTTACCTAAAATAAACCTAAATCAGTTAACTTTAGTAAGTATAATTACTTATTTTGGCAGATTTTACCTGCGATAAACGAAATTCACTACCTTTATCCACCTTATCTGCAATAAAACTTTACAAGCACTACGGCTTCGCATTAGAATACGTCACCAATTTTTAATAGAGTGGGTTTTTAATTTTTACGTGATAGAGATTAAAAACATATTATATAGATACAAGACTAAGGTTATAAAAAGATATGCCAGTAATTAAAGTAAGAGAAAACGAACCGTTTGACGTTGCATTACGTCGTTTTAAACGTTCATGTGAAAAAGCAGGGATCCTTTCTGAAGTTCGTCGTCGCGAATGTTACGAAAAGCCAACTTGGGAACGTAAACGTAAGAAAGCTGCTGCTGTAAAACGCGCTGCTAAAAAAGTTTCTCGCGAGAATGCACGTCGCATTCGCATGTACTAAGCATTTACTTAACGTAAATAGTACTATTTAAGTCAACTGAGCACTCTTAGAGAGACATATGAGTCTACTTAGTCAACTAAAAGATGAAATGAAAAATGCTATGCGAGCCAAAGACAAACTTCGTCTTGGTGTAATTCGCATGGCATTATCAGCTATCAAGCAAGCTGAAATCGATCATAACACTCCAGCAACAGACGATAATGTCATTGCGGTTTTAACCAAAATGGTTAAACAGCGTAAAGAATCTATCAAAATGTTTACTGACGGTGGTCGTGATGAACTTGCTGCTAATGAAGCTGCTGAAGTTAGCGCATTGGAAGATTTTCTTCCTCAGCCACTTTCTGCAGACGAAGTTAATAAAATGATAGCTGACGCAATTACTGAAACCGGTGCAGCCTCTATGGCTGACATGGGCAAAGTAATGGCGATATTAAAACCTACTATGCAAGGTAGAGCAGACTTAGGCGCAGTAAGCGGCCAAGTTAGAGCAGCTTTAAACAGTTAGTTTTTAATAATTAATAACCCATTTAAAAAACCGTGAAAGTGAAAACTTTCACGGTTTTATTTTATTTAACACTCGATCAAAATACACATTACTCCTTTTTTTTGTGTAGAATATTCTCCCCTCGTAAAATATATAAGAGAAGTAATGGCAGGACGAATTCCCCGACAATTTATTGATGATTTGCTTGCTCGTGCCGATATTGTTGAGTTAGTAGAATCTCGGGTGCCGTTAAAAAAAGCAGGAAAAAATTATCAAGCCTGTTGTCCTTTTCATACTGAAAAGTCTCCTTCATTTACGGTTAGCCAAGACAAGCAGTTTTATCATTGCTTTGGTTGTGGCGAACACGGTAATGCTATTTCATTTTTAATGGAGTTTGATCGATTAGACTTCCCCGATGCTATTGAAGAGTTGGCATCACATTATGGTATGGAAGTACCACGAGAAGAAAATAAAGCCAGTCCTGCTGAACAAAGAAAACAGCAAAAAGCCTACCAACAAAAACAAGACGATTACCAATTAATGGAGCAAATCAGTCGATTTTATCAACAGCAACTCAAAGAAGCTGACGATAAAGATACCGCGATTGATTACTTAAAAGGCCGAGGTTTAACGGGTGAAGTTGTTAAGCGCTTCGCCGTTGGCTACATTAGCGACGCTTGGGATGGCATGATGAAAGTGTTTGGCCAGTCCTATGCCAGTAACACACAACTTGTCGATTTAGGCATGGCTATACAAGGTGATAAAAACAAACCTTATGATCGGTTTCGTGGTCGGATCATGTTTCCCATTAGGGATAAACGTGGCAGAGTTATTGGTTTTGGCGGTAGAGTATTGGGAGACGGTACGCCAAAGTATTTAAACTCTCCTGAGACTCGTATTTACCACAAAGGCCAAGAACTTTATGGTTTGTATGAGGCGAAACAAGCTAATAAACAGTTAAACCGATTAGTGGTTGTTGAAGGCTATATGGATGTTGTCGCCTTGGCACAACACGGTGTTGACTATGCAGTAGCTTCATTAGGCACAGCAACAACAGAAGAGCAATTACAAACACTTTTCAGAACCGTTAAAGAAGTTATTTGTTGTTACGATGGTGATCGCGCAGGTAGAGATGCCGCTTGGCGTGCCATGAACAATGCACTTCCGATGATTCGTGACGGCTATACCATGAAGTTTGTATTTTTGCCTGACGGTGAAGATCCCGATTCTCTTATTCGCGAACAAGGCCAAGCGGCTTTTGAAAAAATATTAGATAACGCAGCCCCTCTATCAAAATTTATTTTTGATCACTTGCTTGCCCAAGTGAATATGCAAACACTTGAAGGCAGAGCTGCATTGGTCGATTCATTTCAGCCTTATTTAGCAAAACTCCCTTCCGGCGTATTAAAAGACGCCATTATAATTGAACTTGCTAATAATTTTGGCACCGGAACTGAAAACCAACTTGCTAAATTTAAAAAAGAAAATGCCGATAAACCCGAAAAAATAAAAGCCAAACCTAAAAATAAAGTCACTCCCGTGCGACTTGCTATTGCATTATTACTAGAGCATCCCCATATTGTTAATGCACTACCTGACGCCGCTGTTTTGCATCATGTCGATTTGCCCGGCATTAGCTTACTCAATCAGCTTTTAGAGCTATGTAAACAAGCTTCAGATATAAAAAGTGCACAACTATTAGAACACTTTAGAGATACAACAGAAGGCAAACAGTTAGCTAAACTCTTATGTTGGCAACATCATGTAGAACCTGACGCCGCTGAAGATGTATTTTTAGATTGCATTGAAAAAATGCTCAACAGTTTTGTTGAACAAAGAACAGAAGTGCTGTTACAAAAAGCACAAATGGGCCAAATGAGCCAACAAGAAAAACATGAATTACAAGCTTTACTCAATGCTTAGCATGAGATGCTATAATAAATAGCAACATTATTAATAGTGAAGATTATTATTGCTGGAAGTTTAGTCGCTAACTTGCTAAAATTTCCTGCTTTACTGTTTTCAATTTACAGCCAAATTTTTATATAAATAGGTGGACCCTCGTCAATGGATCAAGCCCCACAATCTAGACTTAAAGAGCTAATTACCAAAGGTAAAGAGCAAGGTTACTTAACTTTTGCTCAAGTAAATGATCATCTTCCTCAAGATATCATCGACTCAGATCAAGTTGAAGACATTGTAAGAATGATCAACGACATGGGTATTCAAGTATTTGAAAATGCCCCTGATGCCGATACCTTGATGATGACCGAAGGTAACACCGATGAAGATGCAGCTGAAGCTGCTGCTGCGGCATTAGCAACCGTTGAAAGTGAAATTGGTAGAACCACAGATCCTGTGCGCATGTACATGCGTGAAATGGGTACGGTAGAACTTTTAACACGTAAGGGCGAAATCGTTATCGCCAAACGTATTGAAGAAGGCATTAAAGAAGTTCAACGTTCTGTATCTGAATTTCCTCCTGCAATTACTTACTTGTTAGAACTTTGGGACGGTTATGAAGCCGAAGAAGTTCGTTTAAGCGATATTATTGTTGGCTTTTTAGATCCAAACGCTGAAGAAGAAGAAATTCCTGTAGCGGCAACACACATCGGCTCAGAACTTTCAAAAGAAGAACTTGATAGTGAAGATTCTGAAGACAGTGACGAAGATGACGAAGAAGAAGAAGATACAGGGCCAGATCCTGAGTTGGCGAGAGAAAAATTCGCAGAACTTCGTATGCTTTATGAAAACGCTAATAAAATTATTCAAGCAAAAGGGCGTGGCCATAAAGACGCCATTGAAGCGATTGACGCTGTTGCCGATATTTTTAGAGAATTCCGTTTAATTCCTAAATTATTTGATAAATTAGTTAAAAACATGCGTAATGTAATGGATCGTTTACGTGTGCAAGAACGTTTAATAATGAAACACTGTGTCGTTGGCGCAGGTATGCCCAAAACCACTTTCATTAAAATCTTCCCAGGTAACGAAACATCTAAAGAATGGTTTGACGAACAAAAAGCAGCTGGCCTACCTTACTCTGATAAACTAGAAGAAGTTGATTTAGATGTTACCCGCTGTATTACTAAGTTAAACAATCTTGAAGAAGAAACTTTCTTAAAAGTTATTGCAATAAAAGACATCAACCGTCGTATGTCTATAGGCGAAGCAAAAGCCCGTAGAGCGAAAAAAGAAATGGTTGAAGCCAACTTACGTTTAGTTATCTCAATTGCGAAAAAATACACTAACCGTGGTTTACAGTTCTTAGATTTAATTCAAGAAGGTAACATTGGCTTAATGAAAGCGGTTGATAAATTTGAATACCGCCGTGGTTACAAGTTTTCAACTTACGCTACTTGGTGGATCAGACAAGCAATAACACGTTCAATTGCCGACCAAGCACGTACTATCCGTATTCCAGTGCATATGATTGAAACGATTAACAAATTAAATCGTGTATCTCGTCAAATGTTACAAGAAATGGGGCGTGAACCTACCCCTGAAGAATTAGCTGAACGCATGATAATGCCTGAAGATAAAATTCGTAAGGTATTAAAAATTGCCAAAGAGCCAATTTCAATGGAAACTCCTATTGGTGATGATGAAGATTCGCACCTAGGTGACTTTATTGAAGATGGTAGTGGCGAACTGCCAGTAGATTCTGCAACATCTGAGAACTTGAAAAATGCGACTCATGAAGTACTTGCTGGTTTAACTGCCCGCGAAGCTAAAGTATTACGTATGCGTTTTG
This sequence comes from Colwellia sp. SU-HH01217, assembly GCF_057543495.1. Classification (NCBI taxonomy): domain Bacteria; kingdom Pseudomonadati; phylum Pseudomonadota; class Gammaproteobacteria; order Alteromonadales; family Colwelliaceae; genus Colwellia; species Colwellia sp. SU-HH01217. Next base: position 171,995 of record NZ_BAAJLX010000004.1, read on the forward strand.
GCATCGACATGAATACCGATCATACCTTAGAAGAAGTAGGTAAACAGTTTGATGTAACACGTGAGCGTATTCGTCAAATTGAAGCGAAAGCGTTGCGTAAATTACGTCACCCTTCTCGTTCTGAGCAACTTAAAAGCTTCTTAGATGGTGAATAACATTTAATTTAAGTAAGCAATAAACTAAAATCCAGCAATTACGCTGGATTTTTTTTAAACACAATTCAGCAATCAACGAAACAATGAGCACCTTTATGTATCGCATATTCTTAATGATTACTTTGTTAGTTTTGCCAATAGTCGCAACCGCTAACAATCAATCAACCATAGACATTACACCACTGATTGGTTATCGCTTTGGTGGTAACTTCGACAATACTCAAACAGCAACGCGTATCAAACTCGCTAAAGATGTCAGTTACGGTTTACAAGTCGCATGGCCCATGACAACTAATCAACAAGGCGAAGTAGTCATAAGCCATTACGACACGGGTATCATTAACGCAGACGATGATTCTCCGAGTGACTTGATGGCTGATAATAATATTGGGGTTACCTATCTACATTTAGGCGGTAATGTAAAGCTCAGCGAAGGTAATCTACCAATATGGATTTCTGGTGGCTTAGGTGCTTCATATTTAGCCCCTAGCGACGATAACTTAGACGACGAACTTCGATTTTCAATGAATCTTGGCATGAATACACGATACACATTATCAAGTAACTTAAGCTTAACCTTAGGCGGGCGAGTGTACGCAACCTTTTTCAATTCTGATAGCGCAGCATTTTGTAATTCCGACATTTGTAATATTCATATTTCTAACGATGTATGGATTCAAAGCGAAGTAAACGCAGGATTAGTATTTTCATTCTAATGACAACATAAGCGATAAGCGCCAATGATAATAAGCTAAACATCTTTTTGATTAAGAAATCGACAAACAAACAATAAAACATAAAAATTTAATTTCAACGGGTGACAATAAAATAAAAAATGCTTATACTGCACCCGCTTTCTAACACTATCAGCTCTTGATAACGTTAAAGCAATGGAAATGGCCCCTTAGCTCAGTTGGTTAGAGCGCCCGACTCATAAGTACGCCATTGTGGGCGTAACAACGTTGGTATCATTGGATACCCATCCTATAACTTCGGATGTAAAACCCTGACTTAGTTTTGATTTAATATGGAAGATATTATATCAAGGCGACACCCGAAAGCGAAAGTTCTAGGGGACAAGAGTATGTTAGGAAAAGGCTAGTGAAAGTTGGTCGCTCAACTTGATAGGTTAGTCAGTTAGAAAATATATGGTAAAAGCTTGATTGCTTGAATCCTAAACCGAGATGCTTATTAACGGCTTCGAATTGTCACAGCGAATAACGGCAATTTAAACTAGCATTAGTGTACGATTATGAGCCACTGATGAGTTATCTAGTTTACATCGCTTCCAAGTAGGAAGTTAAAAGGTTGAAAGGGATACCTAAGTATTTTAATCACGTTGTTATTGTCAACTATGGGATCGCCTAAGGCAAGTAATTGCTAATTAGGGATTGACATGACATACGGTGTGTTTTAAAATGCGCACCCAGTAAATAGTTGAAGCAATTCATATATTTACAACCAATTCATGAAGGTCTCGGTGACAGAGTTATCGTAGTACCCCACATATATTGGGCCTATAGCATAACGGTTAATGCATACGACTCATAATCGTCAGAGTCTTGGTTCGAATCCAAGTAGGCCCACCATCTTCAGTTCTATCAGGTCTAATTAACCGCAAAACTATTACCCTACTATGAATACGCTTGTCGTAACTGACAAGGAAGGGAAAGGATAGCAGGTAATCTGTTTCTAAGGAAAGGATAGTTATTCGTATGAATAGTAAAGGTATCCACAGAATTGAAACAATCAGAAAGTTAAATAGTGATAATCCTGATTGGGTCAACCAAGATTTATACCGCCTACTGTATAGCCATGAGTTATACGTAATCGCTTACGAGCGCATTAAAAGTAAAGCGGGAAATATGACGGCTGGCTCTGACGGTACAACCATTGATGGTTTCTCTAATGATGCTATTTATAACATCATTGATAGTATGAGGAATCAGAGTTATAGATTTAACCCAGCCAAAAGGGTAGAAATACCTAAGGCAAATGGCAAGAAGCGTCCCCTTGGGATTGCTCCTCCAAGAGACAAAATTGTTCAAGAAATTATTAAGACAATTTTAGAAGCCATTTATGAACCTAGATTCTCGAAAGATAGTCATGGATTCAGGGAAAATCTAGGTTGCCATACAGCATTGAAGGAATTTAGAGCTAATTGGAGCGGAGTTAATTGGATAATTGAGGGTGATATTAAAGGTTTCTTTGATAATATCTCGCATGTAAAACTGATTAATATACTTCGCAAAAGAATTAATGATGAAAGATTCATCGATTTGATCCAAAAGGCGTTAAAAGCTGGATATCTGGAATTCGGTGTTTTGCACAATACAATTGTTGGTACACCTCAAGGAAGCATTGTCTCTCCTATTTTGGCTAACATATACTTACATGAATTCGATATTTTTGTGAATGAAGAGATTGTTAAGAAACACTCAAAGGGTGATAGTAAAAAACTTAATCCTAAGTATAGAAGTTTAGCTAGTAAAATTTCATATCGAAAGAAAAAACTAGAATGTACTGAAGGTGCTGAGAGGGATGATTTGCTCTATGAAATCAAAACACTTAGCAAAGAATTATACGATACACCTGCGTCAGCTAATGATGACTCTTACATAAGGGTTAAATATATCAGATATGCTGATGACTGGATGATTGGAGTGAATGGTTCTCAGGAACTTGCTACTACTTTTCGACAAATGTGTGCTGATTTTTTGAATCAGGATTTAAAGCTAGAACTTAGCTTTGAGAAAACACATATTAGACACGCCAAAAGCGAAGAAGCTTTTTTTCTTGGCACAAGGCTGAAAGTCGGTTCAGATGGCGGAACTAAAGTTGCCACTGTGAAAAGAGGAAGCTCCACATTTAGAAAACGAGTTACAGGTTGGACACCAATTATGAAAGCTCCTATCGACAAGATAATTAAAAAACTTTTCGAAAAAGGCTTTTGTACTCATGATGGCAAACCTAAGTCTAAAGATGGATGGATTGGTTTCGATGATATTCAAATTGTAGAACTATACAATGGGGTATGGAGAGGACTACTCAATTATTATTCATTCGTGGATAATAAGAATAGTCTTAGAAACGTACAATACATCTTACATCACGGGGCTGCAAAAACTCTCGCTGGGAAACACAGATCCAGTGTGAGAAAGATATTTAAAAAGCATGGTAATAGCTTAAACATAAATGTGTTTAACGATGAGAAAAAAGTTATTAGGAAAACCAAATTCCATTTGGCAAAATCTCTTAATAGAGAACCTAACTCTTTTATGATCAATAGTATAGGCGCTAATATGGGTGGTAAGATTGATTACCACCAAAAGCTCAGAACTAGAAGCAAATTAGACAGTCCCTGTTGTATTTGTGGAGCTACAGAGAATATCGAGATGCACCACGTAAGACATGTTAGGAAAATAGGTGAAAAACTGAAAGGTTTTACCAAAATTATGTCAATCATAAACAGGAAGCAAATTCCGGTTTGTAGAGAATGCCATAATAAGATTCATGCTGGTAAATATGACGGAATTAGCCTTAAGGATTTTAAGTTAGTACACACTGCTATGGCTTAAAGTTCATATTTAAATTTAATCAGTAATGTGATTACTGGAGAGCCTATTGCTCGGAAACTTGCACGATGGGTTCGGAGGAAAGTTATTGTATCACCTTTGGTTAACAGACAAAGGTAACGGTAGCTGATCCTATTCGGTAGGTCCTGTGTTCAAATCACAGAGGGGCCACCATTTTATAAAACCTATCTAGTAAGTAACTACAAACATATATTTTATGGGCCACTCATGGGCCACCTTATGCTATGCTTTATCCGCATCCCTACTCTTAGCTATGACTTCTAAGAAAGTTATCTAGATGAAACTGTCTATTATATTCAGCATTAATTAGTTGACGTGTTTTTATGTGATTTTTAATTTGCAATTGACTACATCGTTTTGTGGAGTCTCCAAAACAACCGCCCTACAGTTGCAGAAAACAAGGAAAAAACTAAGTGTTCCTCGCATTCATAGGGCTAAACCTCTTTAGAAGTAGAGAGTAATGCGAGCTTACGCAATAAAGTACCTATAGCTTCTTCCGCCGCCAGATGTAGTTAATATCTGTTTATCTACTAAGTCAGCCAAATCTCTTATTGCAGTAGCATCAGAGGTTTTTACTAAGGCTTTATATTTATTACGTGAAACCCCCTCACTGAAGTCAGATGTTTCTAATAGTCGGTTAATCAATTTTTGCTGCCGAGTATTGAGTACGGTTTGCTGATGTTTTTGCCAAAACCGAGTAGTTTGCATTACCCGTTCAAATTCACATTTGGCATCAAGTGCTGATTTTTCTACTTTTGATAAAAACCAAATTATCCATTGAGTTAAGTCTAATTCAGCGGTCTCGTTTAGCTTGCCTTGGTGTAACTCTAATTGTTGGTAATATTCAGTTCTATCCACTTCAAATACTGAAGAAAGTGAAAATAAACGTAAAGTGGTATTTTCTGCTTCAGCTAAACACCGCTCTGCTATTATGCGAGATAATCGTCCATTACCATCATCAAAGGGGTGAATGGTTACAAACCAAAATTTAGCGATAGCGGCTCTAATATAAGCCGATCCATTGTAATGTGAATTTAGCCAATTAAAGAATAACGTCATTTCATGACTAACTTCCGCTAGGTTTTTACTTGGAGCCAAATAATGAAGTTTTTGCTTACCGTATTTTCCAGAAAGAATTTGCATTTCATCATTACGATACTCACCAATAGTCATTGGAGTAATTAATGGTTTTACAGGGAATAATAGCTGATGCCAAAACTTGATGGTGTTGTCGTCTATTTTTTTATCAACAAAACGTATGGCACGTAATAACAACTCAACCATAGAATCACTTTGTTGATTAAATTTATTTTTATGAGCAGCGTCAACATGCAAGCCTAGTTTATTCACTATGCTTGAACGAACAGAGTCACGATCAAAATTTTCACCTTCAATTTTAGCAGAGGCTAAGGTTTCATCTAATAAGATAGACGCTTCCCAATCTAATCTTTGCTCAGTGGTGAGTAACTCACTTAATTTTTTAAGCGGTGAAACGGCTTGTATACACTTTTCTAATGCAGGCATTACGCTCACATTATCATAAGTAAAGTTAGGCCAGTTTGAGCTTTCCCATATCCACATAATCGCTCCTGAGTTAAATAAAAACTTAATCAACTCATATTATGAGTTGATTAATGCATTTAAACAACTTAAATGTAAAGATACTTGTGAATCGCTATAGTGCAAAAATGAAATTCAGACTTCAAATATACGTAATTATAACGAGCCATCAACTAACGTTGAACACAAGGCAGACTAATGTTTATTTTGCTAAAAATAGTTAGTAATACTTTTGCATACGTCACCTCAATAAAGCTAAAAATAAAATAAGAATAAAGGTAGTTAGTAAAAAGTCCGAATATTGCTATTCGGACTTTTTATACTTAAGTGGCAGTTTCTATTTAATCTTAATGTTCGTGCTCGTCTTCATTAGCAACGCCTAACCATGCAGCTTTACCTGGTATGAAATTAAGATCGAAATGACCAACCACTTCGCCATCATGTAGATCAATAGTGGTGACTTCTTGACCGTTAACAATATATACAAGCTCATGCGCTTTTGATGAAACGATTAACGGCTTTGCGTCTGCTGCCAAAGATTCAAACACTTCAATATGCTGTTCAAATTCCCAGTCGCTTTCAGCTGAATACACGTTTAAATGGCCTTCGTTATCAAGTATTAGCATATGTTCTTTATGACCATCAAAACCATAAGTGACTGACGTTAAGCTTTCTTCTTGTTGCCAGTTAAATGGTGTTATATCTTGTGAGATTAAGTCTACTAAAAATAAATTTCCAGCAGCCGAACCTATCATGACATTACTTTCTTCGCTACCAAATAACGAGCCAATGCGAGCGCCGTCTATGAAATCAGTAGGGTTAGTAATTTTTTGTACAGTAAAAGTAGAGTCTTGCTGCTCAATAGCTAATACGCCATCTGAACAGGCAAATGCAATGTGGGTTTCAGTTTGGAAGCTGCCATGTAAAGCAGGACAAGTTGTATCAAAAACTTGCTCTTGGTGAAAATGATCATCATGTATTTCTAGCACTGCAACTTGCTCTGGTAAGCTGCTTTGTGCATTGACATCTCGCAATGTAGTTAGAACATAATCACCCCGTATTTCTGCGGTACCGTGCATATAGGTATCAAAATGATGCTCTGCAATAATTTGTTCTTCACTAATACTTTCGTCGCTTAAAATACTTAAACTTGCATTAGCATTGCTATCTTTATTACCATCAAAGAAAACAGCAACTTTATCGCCTCGCGGTACATAGTGTGTAGGCTTTACGTCATTTAAGCTAAAGCTTGTAAGGTTTGGTGAATCGTTATGTTGATCATAATGATCGCCATGTAATTCTTGCCATAGGCCACCATCAATAAATTCCACCACATCAAAAGAACGCTGTACAGCTACAGCATATCTATTTTCAGGGCTCGCATATAAGTATTCAGCAGGATGAGTAATTGATATAGATTCGATTAAACTGCTATCTTCTAAATCAAAAATATGAACAACAGCTTGGTCTACTTCTGCTATCGCTAAACGTCCTTTGCCAAGCTCTTCATCATGATCGTGATCGTCTTCAATAGGCGTCGGGGTTGGCTCAAGTTCGGTTATAGTAGTTTCATTGTCACCACAACCAACTAACGCGGTGGCGGCGCAAGCGATAACTAATGCTTTTAGAGTAAAATTTTTCATATTATTCCTTCGTGTGTTTATTAGTTGTTTTAGTTTTAGAGATTAATTAAAAAGATCCGCGAATGCCCAAAGCAATAGAGCGTCCTGCCAATGGTGTTAAATCTTTTAGAAATGATGTATGAACTTGAGCGTATTCATCTGTAAGGTTTTTACCTTTTAGATAAACCGCTAAGTCGTGTTGACCTAAATTGAAGTGGTAGTTAACGTTGGCGTCCATCATTATGTAGCCATCGGTTGATGTTTCCATAGCTGCGGTATGCGTCTGTTCAAAGTAATAACTAATAAATAAATCTGACGAAATTCGATCGCCTTGATAATTAAATTCAGATGTTAGTCTCGCAGGCGGAGTACGCGGTAAATCTCCTCCAGATTTTAACCGAGCACGAATAATATCTCCTTGTATTCGCCAAGCAAACTCTTCAGTAACTTGCCAAGCGACTTGCGCTTCAAAGCCATGCAAAGTAACGTCTTGAGCAGAAAAGACATACAAAGGCAATGTAAACGATTCTTCATCATGTTCACCGTGATCATGTCCACTATGATCATGTCCAGCATCCGCTGACAAGCCTGTTGCCTGTTCGTAATAATAATCGTCAATTTCGTTATAAAAAGCATTGAATATAAAGCCAAAATCACCTTTAAATTTACGTAGGCTTACATCGATATTATTCGATGTTTCTAAAACAACATCTTCATTAGTTAACGTAAAATGGGGGACTTCACCTTCGTCATTATGCAAAGAAAATAATGCGCCAACTTCATATGAGCCTGTACCAATATGGGGGCCAAAAGAAAGTAGTTCAGAAGCAGATGGTGCGCGTTTTGAATGCGATAATGATAGTCCTAGATTATATCCATCCATAAAATCCCAAACGATACCAGCAGAAAGGCTCGCAGGCGAAAAAACATGAGAAACCTCAAAATTACGTGTCATTCCTTGTGAAGTATGATTGCCATGATCATGATGTTCGTGTTCATCAGTATTTGCATTAACGAGCTCAAGTTCAGGTAAGCGTACTTTATTCGCTTCAATTTCAGTACGCTCAATCCGAGCACCTAGTTGCAATAATACATCACCAAAGTGGCGCTCTTCTATCCAAGCCAATGCAATTGAACGAGTTTCAGAAGGCGGAGTAAAAGCCTCTGCGCCAACAGCCGTAAAATCACTCTGCTTATAATGTACACTTACACCACCGCGCCAATCCCAAAAATCTTGATGTAATAGCTCAACGCGTGCTTCTAAGCTTTCGTTATCAAATGTAGTGCCCACTATGCCAACTTCTAGCTCACTATGGCGATAATCAGTATAAGCAACCTTTGTATTAACCGACTTGATTAGACTACTTTCCACATTAAGTTCACTAAGTAACTGCCAGCGTTTTTGTTTTAAATCGGCAAGCACTGCTACATCTTCATCACCATGGCTATGACCTGGAATGCCATATTCTTGATCTAAAACTTGATAAGAAACACCAATAAAACCGTTATCCAACAAATAACTCGTACCTAAAGTAAACCCGCTCGATTCAGCCGCTGAGTTGGCAATTTCATCAACGCCATTTTTTTCGGGCGCATAGTAATTACCGCTATCTCGATAAAAACCATCGGCATGTACTGCAAAACTGCCTGTACCACTATTAATTGAACCCGAGACTAAACTTTGATCATTGTTATCATTATATTCTGCCAGCCACTCCCCTTTTGTATCGTTAGTTTGAGGAATTCGTTCATCAACAAGGTTAACAACGCCACCAATAGCACCACTGCCATAAAATAGTGTGGCAGGACCTCGTAATACTTCAATTCTTTCTGTTGTCGACGTTTCTGCTGAAACCGCGTGGTCAGGTCCAACGCGTGATGCATCACCGGCATCTAAACCATTTTGAGTCACTAAAACTCTTGGGCCATCTAAGCCGCGAATAATCGGTGTGCTAGCTACTCCCCCATGAAAATTGCTATGCACCCCTACTTCTTTATTTAATGTATCTCCTAACGTATTTTCTTGACGCATCCGCAAGCTTTCACCTTGCAATACAGTAATGGGTAAGGCTGACTCGATATTCGAGCTATGAAAAGGAATAGCGCTCACATCAATAATTTCAATCGCAGACTTATCAAGTAATACACTCAGCTGAGCATTTAAATTTTCAGTTACTGTGACATTGACATTTTCGTGAACAAAATGCTTCGCCACTACATGTAATTCATAACGGCCTGGCTGTACCTCTAAAGTAAATAAACCTTGCTCGTTGGTTGTTGTCACTTGATTTGTGCCTTTAACTGCAACTGTAGCGCCAGCGACAACAGTTCCTTCCTTATTTGTGACATTGCCTTGTATTTGCTCAGCGTATAATGGGTGACTTGCTGATAAAACAAGTAATGCACTCATAATTTTCGATAATTTTCTCATAACGTCTCTTAGTTGCACACTTCAAAGTGTTACATTATAACAAGCGCAAGATGTTATAATGTAACAAATCAGTTTACAAGTGTTATAAAGAAATTAATGAGTTAACAGTATATCTTTTATTTTATTTAACAGCTGAAAAGTCAACAAAAATGGGAGGGTTAAACATTATTACAGACAATAACACCTAACAAAAAAATGATAAAATCAATTGAATAAATAGGATAATTTGTAAAAGAAACAACATATCACTTGTAACTTATAACAATAGAATATTACTCAACATTCTCACTAGCAGGACATTGATTTAGTGTATGAGTCGAATAAATGGACTTAATAATACTTAAAGAATTATTACAGAAGTATCAAATAATGATGAACAGAAAATAAAACAGTTAATTATGAAATGATATATTGTAACAAAAGCAATGTGAGTTTTGGCATTAAGCAGGTTATCTATCGAAGTAGAACATATTAGGCGAGTATAAAATCAACCTTATTGGTTAAAACACTAATAGCTTAATGCTAAGCTATTTCTTCTTCGAGTAAACCAATTAACTTGTCTTGTTCTATAACTTTATCTTGAGCATGAGAAACTAAAAACACATTTTCTGTGGTTTCGCCTAACGTACTTATTTTAGCTGAGTGAATAAAATAGTTATGCTTTGAAAATAAATGACAAATTTGTTCAATATAATTAGGATCGTCTAAGGTATTAACCTTAAGTAATATCTTATTTTTGCTGGTGGTTTTAAGCAGCTCAATATTAGGGGTATGATCAAAGTTCCTTACTGACAAAGGGGTACTTAACGAAGAAGGTGTAAATTCATTCGCTAAGGTTTGTTTCACACGTTCAATAACTGATTTTAAACGATACTCATCGTCTATGGGTTCATCGTTTTGATCCAATAACTTAAATATCTCTAGCGCATAATCATCTTTAGTTCGCATTATTTGCGCGTCTTTCACTCTTAATTTTGAGCTAGTGAATGTTTTAAATAAATCCGAAAAAAGATTAGGCCTGTCTTTTGTATAAACCACTAAAGTCGTGATATTTTGCTCGCTATTGTCGATAGTAAAAACAGGACTTTCGCTTGCTTTATCAATAACTACCGAACTAATACGTACAATGTCATGTAATAGATTATTACTAAAAAAGCTATTAGGAAGTACGGCCCAACGGTCAGTGATTTTTTGTTGTTCGACGCCAGATTCTATTAATAATTGTTTAGCATCTTGCTTATTTTCACGGATAACTTGTCTGGCTTCAAAAATATTTTCCAACCCGTGATTCAACGCTTCTCGAATAAACATATAAATTTGATTTAACTGATATTCATGCCAATCATTAAAATAGTTTTCATTAGTCGCCAGCATATCGGCCATGGTTAAAATATAAAGCGCATTCAGTTTTTCTTGAGAGTTAATAACTTGAGCCAGTCGTTTAATTTCTTCAGGCTCATTAATGTTCATGGTTTGAATTGCAGATATTAACAAATCTTGATTAGTGATTAACCATTGAATTCGTTTATTAGTAGAGTTTTTTAGGAGGTGTAAGTCAGCTATTTCTTTGGCTTGCATCGCACTTAGCATGTTTTTATCAATGGCTTGCTTACCCGATAAATGATGTAACAACGCGGCAAGCTTTAAGGCTAATTCGTCTTTTACACTACGATAAACAGAATAAGCTAAACTGGTTTTATCTTTTGAGTGCTTAAAAGAGTCGATAAATTGTAGTGTTTTGAACGAGTGCTCATCAACAGTGTAGGCATTGTGCATATCAAACTGCATTTGCCCCTCAATATAGCGCCACTGAGGGAAATATGACGCTAAAATGCCATAACGATGCATTAAGGCTAATGCTTTTTGAGTGCCGCTTGGGTGATTTAAAATAGCAATAAACTCTTCTCGACAGCCTTGGTAGTCTTGCAATTCGCCTAACAAGCCTCTTCTAGTGTGTCTAAGCAACCTCAGGGTTTGTGGCGCAATACCGTCAATGTCTTTACTTTGAGCAATAAGCTTAAATAATCGAATAACTTGTTGTTTGTTAATAAACACATGTTCAAATTGTGCTTCTATTAAATTATTTTTAACCATAAAATATTCATCTATTATGGTATTTTTTTCTGCTGCCCTTGCGTTAAGCGTGTCGAGTTTGAATGAATCACTGATCATTTGATTTAATTCACGAACCCTAGTCATAGCACGGTATAACTGCTTCATCATGCGTTCAATAGCGGTTTGGCTATTATCACCACTGCCAAAATGCATAAACTCTGCGACCTCAGCTTGGTGTTCAAATAACAGCACCTCTTGTGCACTGTTTTTTACCGAATGCAATGCCCAGCGCACGCGACATATAAAATCATAAGATTCAGTTAATTCTGCTAATTCGTCTTGCTGTAAAAACCCTGTACTTTTTAATGCATTGGCATTTTCTACAGAGAAGTGCTTTTGCGCTATCCACATAATGGTATGAGCATCTCGCAAGCCGCCAGGATTGTTTTTTAAATTAGGCTCTAGATACAAAGCAGTATCTTTTGCCTTTATATGACGCGCATCTTGCTCAGCGATTTTAGCTTGGTAAAAAGACTGACTAGACCATAATTTATTTTTATATAAATTCTCCCTAATCACATCGGTATGAGTTTGATTACCAATTAAACAGCGAATATCCAACAAATTAGTCGCAATAGTTATATCGCCTTTTGCCGCTTTAACTGACTCATCGATTGAACGAACAGACTGACCAATATCAACGCCAAAATCCCACAATTTAGTTAAAAACAATGACAGTTTTTCTTGTTGCTCACTTGATAACTTACCGTTAAAAATAATTGCTAAATCAATATCTGAATGAGGATGCAGTGCTTTTCTGCCATAGCCACCAACCGCATTTAACGAAATATTATCATTATCAAACTCGTACTGTTGCCACAAGTTAATCAGTAATTGATCAAAATGCTTAGCTCTTTCTTTCATTAACATTTGAATGGAATGCGTTAAGAAGCAGTCGTTTAACTGATCTGACATTTGCTGAATGCTGGATTTTATATCTGTACTTGAAGGGAGCTTAATTTCAATATTCACATTGTTTCCGTTTTAAGGCATTTCACCGTGTCTTTAAACTTTATAGTCTTTTGATAAGGATGTGCGTTGGTCAATGCTATTAGTTATTTAGCGAATAAATAATATCAACACTAACTAATTACTTCAACTTTATGGCTTCTACCACACTTTTTTGAAAGCATGAAACATGCGAAAGGGTTTCAAATAAGCTCAAATAGTGAGAGTAAATATAGGTTATAAAACAGCAGTAATGCTCTTAGAAAGGGTTTTAATTTTGAAGCCGATAAAGGCGAATATAATACCTATAATTGGCGTTATCCAATTAAAAAAACAAAATATAGCGTACTCTAATGGATTAACGAGTAAAACAGATTGCATATAAGCGCCACATGTATTCCAAGGAATTAGCGCCGAGGTAACAGTGCCACCATCTTCTAAGGCTCTAGAAAGATTTTCAGGCGCAAGTGAGCGCTCTTCATACGCTTCTCTAAACATACGCCCAGGCATTACTATCGATATATACTGGTCTGCTGCGATACAGTTAGTACCAAAAGCAGTAAAAATAGTCGTAGTAATTAACGAGCCGACACTATTTGAAAATCGCAGTAAACTTTGAACAACTCGCTGCAATAATCCTACCCTCTCCATTATCGAACCAAATGTCATCGCAGTAATAATCAACCAAATAGTATTGAGCATGGAGCCCATCCCTCCTCCACTTAGTAAATCATTGATCATTGCGTTATTGGTATGTAGTTCAACGCCTTTGAACATAACTTGCCAAACAACTTTCACATTAGTATAAAAATCTGACAAATTGTGATTTCCATAACTAAGAATTAACTCTTGTTGAAATAATATCGCGCAAACTGCACCGCATATAGCCCCAATCCCAATAGCAGGAAATGCTGGTACTTTTTTCATAGCCAATCCTAGCGTTATCAACAAAGGCAGCAATAAATACCAAGCGATTGAAAATTCCTGCTCTAAATTAACGAGTAATAAATCAATATCTTTTATGGAGGTTTCCGCCTCAGAGGTAATACCTAAAACAAAAAAAATGAGCAATGCGATTATAAAGCTGGGTATCGTGCTTATCATCATATAGCGAATGTGGCTAAATACATCAGTACCTGCAACTGCAGGAGCAAGATTGGTCGTGTCTGAAAGCGGTGAAAGTTTATCACCAAAATACGCGCCACTAATAATAGCGCCAGCGGTAATGGGTGCAGACGCAGCTAAACCAGTCGAGATTCCCATTAAAGCGACACCGATAGTCGCCGCAACGGTCCAACTGCTACCAATACACAATGCCACCAACGCACATAAAATACAGCAGCTTACATAAAAAAATTGTGGTTCAAGTAGCTGTAAACCAAAGTAAATCATGGTCGGTACAGTACCAGACAATAGCCATGTACCAATAAGCGATCCGACGGCAAGTAAAATTAAAATAGCTCCTAAAGTAATACTAATTCCTTTTACAATACCCTTCTCTATATCTTTGCCTTGATAACCATTTTTCAAACCAATAATACAAGCGACACCTGCACATAACATTAAAGCAATTTGATTGGGACCTGACGAAGAGTCATCACCAAAAAGATAAACAGCTAGAAATAACAAAATCAGCAGAAGAACAAGCGGAATAAGTGCATCGAGCATGCTAGGATTTTTTCTAGTTGAAGGTAATGGCATATATTCCAGCTTATTTTTATACGATTTTGGATCGTTTTTTATTCATGGAGAGTTTTAGATACTATCTGCGAAAAATAATTTTTACAATATTTATAATACAAATAATATTTTATTTTAAACTGGTTTGTCATTCACCTTTAATGCTTTATATTTGAATAGCAAACAGGGTAGTTGATAACTGATGTTAAGTGCATAAGTAAAATTGCTTGCATTCTTCACCCTCAATTGTATTATAAATAGTATTCAATATAATATACTTAAAATACCATGTTAAAAATTAAAGCACTCACGTTAATCGCATTAGTATTCTTTTCATTATTTTCCCTAGCAGCTTCGGCAAGAGAGCCGTGGGAGAACCATCAAGTTTTTGCCATTAATAAAGAGGATCCTCGCGTTAGCTTTTTCTCTTATTCCTCGCCTAACGCAGCCTTAAATCATGGAAAAGAAAATAGTAGTAACATTATGTTACTTAATGGTTTATGGAAATTTAACTGGCAGCGCTCTCCAAAAAATAAACCTGAAGGATTTGAGCTATCAACTTATGACGATAGTCAATGGTCTGAAATACCAGTTCCGGGTAATTGGGAAACAGAAGGTTTTGGCTATCCAATCTATTTAGATGAACGCTTCCCGTTCAGTACAACATGGCCTGATGCTCCTAAAGATTACAACCCTATAGGCTCGTATAGAAAACCTTTTTCGTTACCTAAAAGTTGGAAAAACAAGCAAGTATTCCTTTATGTTGGAGCGGCAAAATCATCACTAGATGTATGGCTTAATGGCAAAAAAGTCGGTTTTAGCCAAGGTTCAAAAACCCCTGCTGAATTTGATATAACACCTTACATCAAGCGTAATGATAATCTACTTGCCTTTCAAATTCGCCGCTGGACAGACGCTAGCTACCTTGAAAGCCAAGACATGTTACGCATTTCAGGAATCGAACGTGATGTATACCTTTATGCCACGCCAAAACAACGCATTAAAGACTTCCACGCTAAACCAACACTTAATGCCAGCTTTAACGAAGGACAACTCAGCCTAGATATTGAATTAAAAAACCATCAATCTTCGTCCACTAATAATTTAATTGAATTTCAATTACTAGATCCACGTGCGGATATGCAAGTACTGCATAGCCAAGAAAAGTCGATTACTTTAAATAAAAACAGCGTACAGTCAGTTAATTTATCAGGAAATATTAACTCGCCTGCCTTATGGTCTGCTGAAACGCCGAACCTTTATACCTTATTAATCAATTTAAAAGATGAACAAGGGAATGTGATTGAATCAACACGAAACGAAATTGGTTTTAGGCATCTAGCTGTTGTTAACAGTCAACTAACGATTAACGGTAAAGCGATCACCATTCGCGGTGTAGATCGCCATGAAACCGACCCACAGCACGGGCATGTTGTTACCAAAGCGTCAATGGAGCAGGATATTCGATTAATGAAAGAGTTTAATATCAATGCAGTGCGCTCAAGTCATTACCCTAACAATCCTTACTGGTATGAACTTACAGACAAATATGGGTTATATGTTATTGATGAAGCGAATATCGAATCACATCCGCTGGCTATTAATAAAAAAACACAAATAGGCAACGAACTAAGCTGGTTGCCTGCCCATTTAGATCGCACAAAACGTATGTTTGAGCGTGATAAAAATCACCCATCTATTATTATTTGGTCATTAGGTAATGAAGCTGGCGAAGGTAGTGTATTTGAAGCGACCTACCAATGGTTAAAAGAAAATGATAACAGCCGTTTAGTACAGTACGAGCCTGCAGGCGAAGCGCATTACACCGATGTTTTTGCACCTATGTATCCGTCAATTGAACGTCTTGTACAATATGCAGAATCTAACCCAAGCCGCCCAGCGATAATGATTGAGTACGCCCATGCCATGGGTAATTCTGTTGGCAATTTAAAAGATTACTGGCAAGCCATAGACAAATATGATGTTTTACAAGGCGGCTTTATTTGGGATTGGGTTGATCAATCACTAGAGTATACAAATGCCGATGGCGTAAAATATTGGGCCTATGGTAAAGACTTCCACCCCGACTTGCCTAGCGATGGTAATTTTCTCAATAATGGCTTAATGAACCCAAATAGAGAGCCACACCCTCATGCTTTTGAAGTTAAAAAAGTTTATCAAGCCATACGCTTTAGCGTAAACGATCTTGAAACAGGCAAATTTGCTATTGAAAACCGTTTTGATTTTATTGATATCAATAAATATCAACTCACTTGGGCAATTGAAGCCGACGGTGAAGCCTTTGCTAGCGGCATAATGGCGCTTCCTTCAATTAAACCAACAGAAACTGCTATTGTTGATATCGATTTACCGGCATTGCCTTCAAATGATAATAAAGAATATTTCATTACGTTAAATGCTGTGTTAATTCAACCTGAAAGTCTTTTAAAGGCAGGTCATGTCATCGCTTATGAGCAATTTGAGCTAGCAAACAACACTAAGAATAAAAACCTAACAGTAAAAAGTTCAACCTTACGTTCAGGACAAGCATTTACCCAACAACGTAGTTCAACCAATATTATTTTTAAGAATGATAAAGCTGAAATTGTTTTTGATCAAAAAACAGGTTGGTTATCTCAATATACAATTAACAACACGGCATTAATTAACACCCCGTTAACTGCTAATTTCTGGCGTCCACCTACCGATAACGATTTAGGCAACGGCATGCAAAAGTGGGCTAAAGTTTGGCAAGATGCAGCAAAAAATTTATCTTTAACTGGTCTAGATGTTAAATCGGTAGATTCAGGTTTTATGGTAAAGTCACACTATAAAAGTGCAGCGTTTAAAGGTAGCTATGTTGTTAGTTATCAAATCAATAACCAAGGACAAATTCATGTTAATAGCCAGTTAACTATTGCTGATGGCCAAAATTTGCCGAATATTCCTCGTTTAGGTATGCAATTAACTATGCCTGGTGATTTCCAACGTTTTTCTTGGTTTGGTAGAGGCCCACACGAAACCTATGCCGATCGGAAAACGTCAGGAGAAATATCGTTTTATAGCAATTTGGTTAAAGAACAAATCCATCATTATGCGCGCCCTCAAGAAAATGCTAACCGAACCGACGTAAGGTGGTTAGCATTGAAAAACACTGAAGATACAGGGTTACTTATTGTCGGTGATAAACCATTAAGTGCTAGTGTTTGGCCATATAAACAAAGCGATATTGACTTTTTAGATGGTAAAGACGGAAGCGCTTCAGCATCGGGTTTAGTGCCTGTAACAACTAAGCATGGCGCAGAAGTGCCAATCAGAGACTTAGTTACTGTTAATATTGATAATAAACAAATGGGCGTAGGTGGTGATACATCTTGGGGACGTTTAGTTCATGCACAATACACTATTCCAGCTAAAAGCTATCAGTACGGGTTTACGTTATCCCCTGTTGAAAACCTAACAACTACGCTTTCAGATGTTGCGCGCACAATAAAAATTAACAACAAGCACTAGTGCTGACTTAATAAAAGGAGACCACCATGATTAACGAAGTAACGCCTAAGTTTACAAATAGCGAGATTCTTAATTTACTTGAGCAAAAATATAATCTAAGTGGCGAACTTAACGAGCTTCCAGGGTATTGTGATCAGAACTTGCGCTTAACAACAACTGATCACCAGCAATATATTATTAAAATCGCGAATATTGCTGAACCAGCACAAGCATTAGCTATGCAAAATAGTGCGATGGCACACTTAACAGAAAAAAAACTGGCGGTTCCTCATGCCATCACCAATGATGACGGCGAACTTATCAGTGCAATTAGTGACAAATCTGGGTTAGCTTTCTCTCTGCGTGTACTTACCTACATTGAAGGGAAGTTTTACGCAGAGGCTTCAAGCGACAAACATAACAAACAACTTTGGCAAAGTTTAGGGCAATTTATTGGCCAAGTAGATGTTGCGCTTAGCGACTTTCAACACGCTGGCGCTTATCGCTACTTAGACTGGGATCTTGCGCATGGTTTTGCCATTTGCCAAAGTAAAAAGTCGCTGTTAACTAGCGAACAACAAAATATAGTGAATGAATTTTTAACGCACTATCAAACACACACGTTACCGCTTGTATCCCAATTACCTCAAGGGGTTATTCATAACGATGCCAACGATTACAACTTACTCATAGACAATATAGAGCAACCTCTACATATTTCAGGGTTGATCGACTTTGGCGACATGGTTTATTCACATGTCATCAATGAGTTGGCGATATGTTGTGCCTATGCCTTAATGGGTCAAGAAAACCCACTAGAAACGTTAAAAGTAATTGTTGCAGGTTATCATCAGCAACGAAAACTATCGGATATTGAATTAGAAGTCTTGTTTTCATTAATTGCTTTACGGTTATGTACCAGTGTGTGTAATTCTGCCCTAGCGATAAAAGAACAGCCAGATAATGAGTATTTACTGGTATCAGTTAAACCTGCATGGCAATTACTTACACAATTAAAAGCATTAAATCCGTTTTCGGTGTTATGTCAATTACGTTTAGCGTGCCAACTACCTATTGATAACGGTGCCTCAAAAGAGAGTATTATTAACTTTCGTCAAAAGCATTTAGGCAAAACACTCAGTTTAAGTTACCAACAACCTTTAAAAATTGTCAGAGGACAAGGCGCTTACCTTTTTGATGAACAAGGAAGTCCTTATTTAGATATGGTGAACAATGTTTGTCATGTCGGGCATTGCCACCCAAAAGTAGTCGCAGCCGGTCAAGCACAGTTAGCTAAACTCAATACCAACACCCGCTATTTACACGATAATATTGTTAACTATGCTGAAAAATTGCTAGCAACTATGCCAGACGAACTTTCCGTTTGCATGTTTGTTAATTCTGGCAGCGAAGCCAATGAATTAGCATTTCGCTTAGCACGTTGTCACACTCAAGCAAAAGAGCTGCTAGTTGTAGAAGGCGCTTATCATGGCAACACTAACGCATGTATAGAAGCAAGCCCTTATAAATTTGATGGTCCAGGTGGTGAAGGCAAACAATCCCATGTCAGCGTTGTAACCTTACCTGATCCCTACCGTGGCGAGTTTCAACACAACACTATTGAAACAGCGACCGCCTACGCCAACAATGTTAAAGACACCATCAAGAATCTTGCTAAACAAGGTAAAAAACCCAGCGCGTTTATTTGCGAATCTTTACAAGGCGTTGCCGGACAAATCATTATGCCCGACGGTTATTTAACTCAAGTCTATCAGCATGTTCGTGATGCTGGTGGCGTTTGTATCGCCGACGAAGTTCAAGTAGGTTTTGGCCGTGTTGGCAGCCACATGTGGGCATTTGAAACACAAAACGTTGTGCCAGACATTGTTACTTTAGGTAAGCCAATTGGTAATGGTCACCCCATGGCCGCGGTAATTACCACACAAGCAATAGCAGACAGCTTTGTGACAGGTATGGAGTACTTTAACACCTTTGGCGGCAACCCTGTATCGTGCGCCATCGGTTTAGCTGTTTTAGAAACTATTGAAAACGAAAACTTACAAGCGCACGCATTAGCAACAGGTAATTACTTCCAAGAAAAATTAAGGGATTTACAAAATGAATTCGATTTAATTGGTGATGTTAGAGGCCTAGGGTTATTTATTGGTGTCGAACTTGTAGAAGACAGAACAACTAAACAGCCAGCCACCGATAAAACGAGTCAGTTAGTGGAGTTTTTTAAAACGCACAACATTTTACTCAGTACAGAAGGCCCGTTTTACAATATCTTAAAAATTAAACCGCCACTGGCATTTAACAAAAATGATGTTAATGAATTTATCGCGGTACTTCGGCAAGGTTTGTCTGAGCTTTAACTACCTTTATAATGCTGTTAACCAAAAAACGCCAGTAAGCTTAAAACTTACTGGCGTTTTTTATTGTACTTTTTATCTTGCTAAAGTGTTGTAAACGTTAATTACTCTGCTCTATTTTTCTTGTTCTTGCGCCGCTATTTTCTCGTTCACAATTGCCAATGTAGCTCTTTGTGTTTTAAGAGCGCAATCTGAAGCCGCTTGGGCATTACCATTTTTAATATGATTAAAAATATCAACATGTGCTTGATACTCTTCTAGCGTGACCGCTTGCATGCGATTAGTAAAACGAAGATTCACTTGCAGTGCAGTACTAATAAAGTTTTGCAACTGGATAAAAAAAGGATTTTTACTGGCGATTAAAATACTTTGATGAAAATCAATATCCGCTTCATGGCTATCATCTTCACCCGTGGTGGCGCTTTTCATTCTTGCCAACGCTCTTTCAATATTAACTAAATCTTCGGCATCACCATATTCAGCAGCTAAATAAGCCGATTCAGCTTCTATTGGTAAACGCAGTTGTAAAAAGCTTCTAAGCATACGTAAATTCGGTTGACCATTTAATATCCAACTTAGTACATCAACATCAAATAAATTCCAATGTTGTGAATCAAGTACGCGGATCCCTTTTCTAGGTCTAGAGCTAATCAGCCCTTTTGCCGTTAACATTTTTACTGCTTCACGGGTTGCGGTACGACTAATACTATATTGAGCACATAACTCAGCTTCTGAGGGCAAGCCATCTCCAATTTTATACTTTCCTTGCATAATAGCTTGCCCCAACTTATGAGCAAGTTGTTGAGTCAAACTTAAATGTGATGATTCCATAAATCTTTGCTTCTCGAATTAATACTGGTAAACAGCTTGGTATGATAGAGGAGTATTCACTAACTGACTAGCCTTATTTTTGCAGGCTGCTAGCTAATATGTCTAAATACCTTAAAAAACTTAAATATCTAGATTCATGCATAATTGAGCAACACTTGAGATTAGAGTTTATTCAGCTATCTTTGATGTAACTTTGTTAAAATATATTAAAGCTAGCTCGCAATTAAATAGTTCTCCCGATAAAGCTAAATTATTTTATATAACAAAATCAACAAGTAACAACAATAATATAACCATTATAACTAACACAACTATTTCCTATAAATAGTATGAATATTGCTTATTTAACCAAATGATTAGTAGTCAGCAAAAAATCAGGTAAAATAGGCGCATAATTTGTCCTGCTAATTAGAAAAACATTAGCATTTTGTAGCTAGAGAGAGTGTCCTATGAGCCTGTATTTAGAATATATAGCAGAAATTGAAAGTCGTAAGAATGACCTAGGATTAGCGCCTAAACCAATTGACGGTGCTGAACTATTATCAGAAATTATTGAGCAAATTAAAGATCAAGGAAATAAATATCGCGAAGATTCGCTTAATTTCTTTATTTATAACACTTTACCGGGTACAACGAGCGCCGCAGGTGTAAAAGCTAAATTCTTAAAAGAAATCATTTTAGCTGAATCTACTGTTGCAGAAATTACGCCTGACTTTGCTTTTGAACTACTTTCTCACATGAAAGGTGGCGCTTCTATTGAAGTATTACTTGATCTTGCATTAGGTGACGATGCTTCATTAGCCGCTCAAGCATCAAGTGTATTAAAAACACAAGTATTCTTATATGACGCTGACACTTCTCGCCTTGAAGCAGCTTATAAAGCTGGCAATGCCATAGCTAAAGATATTTTAGAAAGCTATGCACAAGCGGAGTTCTTCACTAAGCTTCCTGATGTCGCCGAAAAAATTGAAATAGTGACTTATATCGCTGGTGAAGGTGATATTTCTACTGATTTATTATCACCTGGTCATCAGGCGCATTCTCGTGCAGACCGTGAATTACACGGCCAATGTATGAGCACACCAGAAGCTCAAGCAGAAATAAAAGCACTACAAATTAAACACCCTAACGCAAAAGTAATGTTAATTGCTGAAAAAGGCACCATGGGTGTTGGATCATCTCGTATGTCGGGTGTTAACAACGTGGCACTATTGGCAGGTAAACAAGCGAGCCCATACGTACCATTTATTAACATTGCACCAGTAGTTGCTGGTACTAATGGTATTTCTCCAATTTTCTTAACAACCGTTGATGTAACTGGCGGTATCGGTTTAGATCTTAAAAACTGGGTTAAAAAAGTTGATGCCAACGGTAATGCTGTTTTAGATGACAATGGTGATGTTGTGTTAGAAGAAGCTTACTCTGTAGCTACTGGCACGCTTTTAACTATTGATACTAAAGCGATGAAGTTATACAACGGTGACAAAGAGCTTGCAGATATATCTTCAGCCTTTACACCACAGAAAGTAGAATTTATGAAAGCGGGTGGTTCTTACGCGGTAACATTCGGTAAGAAGCTACAAACGTTTGCCGCACAAACACTTGGCATTGCAACACCACCAGTATATGCAACATCAAAAGAAATTTCACATGAAGGCCAAGGCTTAACTGCCGTTGAAAAAATCTTCAATAATAACGCTGTTGGTGTAACTTCTGAAACACCATTACACGCAGGCAGTGATGTACGTGTAAGAGTAAATATTGTCGGTTCACAAGACACCACAGGCCCAATGACCTGTCAAGAATTAGAAGCAATGGCTGCTTCAACTATTTCACCGCTTGTTGATGGTGCATATCAATCAGGTTGTCACACTGCCTCAGTTTGGGATAGCAAAGCAAAAGCTAACATTCCTAAATTAATGAGCTTCATGAATAAGTTTGGCCTGATAACAGCACGTGATCCGAAAGGCGTTTACTTACCAATGACTGACGTTATTCATAAAGTATTGAATGATATTACTGTTGATGACAGAGCTATTATCATTGGTGGCGACTCGCATACACGTATGTCTAAAGGCGTAGCCTTTGGTGCCGATTCAGGTACTGTTGCTATTGCTCTTGCAACGGGTGAGTCAGCTATGCCAATTCCAGAATCTGTTAAAGTTACCTTTAAAGGCCACATGAAAAGCCATATGGATTTCCGTGATGTGGTACATGCAACACAAGCACAAATGCTTAAGCAATTTGGCGGCGAGAATGTATTCCAAGGTCGTATTATTGAAGTACACATTGGTACTTTATTAGCTGACCAAGCATTTACATTCACCGATTGGTCTGCAGAAATGAAAGCGAAAGCGTCTATCTGTATTTCTGAAGATGACACGTTAGTGCAATCACTTGAGCTTGCTAAGAGCCGTATCCAAATCATGATCAACAAGGGTATGGAAAATGAAGCAAAAACACTTAACGGTTTAATCGCATTAGCAGACCAACGTATCGAAGGTATTAAATCTGGTACTACGCCAGCATTATCGCCTGATGATAACGCTAAATACTATGCCGAGGTTGTTATTGATCTTGACGTTATCAACGAACCAATGATTGCCGATCCAGATGTAAACAATGAAGACGTGTCTAAACGTTATACACATGATGTTATCCGTCCAGTATCATATTACAAAGACAAGCCTGTTGATTTAGCATTTGTCGGTTCTTGTATGGTTCACAAAGGTGATATGCAAATTATCGCGCAAATGTTACGTAACCTAGAAAAGCAAAACGGTAGCGTAGCCTTTAAAGCACCACTAGTTATCGCACCACCAACGTACAATATTGTTGATGAGCTTAAAGCCGAAGGCGACTGGGAAATTTTACAAAAATATTCTGGTTTCGAATTCGACGATGCACATCCAAAAGGTACAGCACGTACTAAATACGAAAACATTATGTACCTTGAACGCCCAGGCTGTAACCTATGTATGGGTAACCAAGAAAAAGCTGAACCAGGTGATACTGTTATCGCTACTTCAACACGCTTATTCCAAGGTCGAGTTGTAGCAGATAGTGCAGAGAAAAAAGGTGAATCACTACTTGGCTCTACCCCGTTAGTGGTATTGTCATCTGTATTAGGCCGTTTCCCTTCAATTGAAGAGTACACAGCAGCTGTTGATGGCATTACATTAACTGACTTTGTTCCACCAAGTGAAGAAATGAGCACTAAGTTTACTGGTCAAGCAGTACCGGTTAAAGTAGTTTAGTTCAGATACTGTCACTTAGTTAATAGAGACAGTAAAAGTAATAATAAAAGGTTACCTTGTAGGCGTGAGTAAGAAAACACTTACCATAACCTACAAATAGGTAGCCTTTTTTATTAGCTGTTTATACACACTAACATTGCACTTCTGCAATTAAAGATCCTCTAATTCTATTAGGCATTGCCATTTGATCAGTAAATAGCTCAATACCGCTGTTCATTTTAAGTGTATAGCCATACGACCCACAAACTTCATAAGATTGACGGATTAAAAAGGTCGCCATGCGGTTAAAATCGACTTTATTAGTTTTGAGCACTTCTAGACGATATTTGTTATTGGCAAGCGACTTTTGCCTGTATTGCAGTTTATGATCAAAATCCCAGACAATTTTACCTTTAGCTGCTTCTATTTTATCTTTATTACTTTTGATGTTATCTACTGCTTGGCTGCTACAAGAACAAAGTAATATAAGTGTGCTTACGGC
Source organism: Colwellia sp. SU-HH01217 (assembly GCF_057543495.1). Taxonomy (NCBI): domain Bacteria; kingdom Pseudomonadati; phylum Pseudomonadota; class Gammaproteobacteria; order Alteromonadales; family Colwelliaceae; genus Colwellia; species Colwellia sp. SU-HH01217. The sequence continues at coordinate 196,535 of NZ_BAAJLX010000004.1, forward strand.
AAGGGAAACACGGTTTTTCTTATTTTTTAACATAATACCTTCGCTTTATTTTAAAACTTATCTCTTTATACCTGATGCCTAGGTGAGATATTTATGTCAGATACTAACTGACAATACAGAACTATGGAAACCGCTACAACGCTGGCAAAAAAAAACCAGCACTAAATGCTGGTTTTATTAGGGTTAATTGATAGTTAAATCAATTTATTTTTTCTTTTTTACTGCTTTAGCATTAGGTAAATCAGTAATTGAACCTTCAAAAATTTCAGCTGCTAGGCCGATAGACTCATTTAATGTAGGATGTGCATGAATTGTTAAACCAACATCTTCTGCATCCGCTCCCATTTCTACTGCTAAACATATTTCGCCAAGCATTTCGCCAGCGTTAATACCAACAATAGCACCACCTAAAACACGACCTGTTTCTTTTTCAAAAATCAGTTTTGTTTTACCTTCTGTACGAGCAGAAGCAATTGCACGACCAGAGGCAGCCCAAGGGAAGTTAGCTACTTCAATGTTTAAGCCTTCCTCTTTAGCTTCACGCTCAGTTACACCTACCCAAGCCATTTCTGGGTCAGTGTAAGCAATTGAAGGAATACAACGAGGTTCAAAAGTATGTTTCTTACCAGAAATCACTTCAGCAGCCACATGAGCTTCATGAACCGCTTTATGGGCAAGCATTGGTTGGCCAACAACATCACCAATAGCGAAGATATGATCAACGTTTGTACGTAATTCGTTTGAAACATTAATAAAGCCACGCTCATCAACATTTACACCCGCTTTATCAGCATCAACTAAATGACCATTAGGCTTACGACCAACAGCAACTAAAATTTTGTCATAACGTACAGGTTCTGCAGGCGCTTTTTTACCTTCAAACGTGACGTATAATCCATCATCTTTTGCTTCAACAGCAACAACTTTAGTCGACAACATAATGTTGAACTTTTTCTTGTTGAAGTTAGTGTAAATCTTAACGATATCTTTATCTGCAGCAGGGACTAATTGGTCAGCAAATTCCACTACTGAAACATTAGAGCCTAATGCTGAGTAAACTGTCCCCATTTCTAGGCCGATAATACCGCCACCTAATACTAACATTTCATCTGGAACGTCTTGCAGCTCAAGAGCGCCAGTTGAATCGATAACACGTGGGTCATCGTTAGGAATAAATGGTAAGTCGATTACTGAAGAGCCCGCTGCAATAATTGCGTTATCAAAAGTAATGGTACTTTTTTCACCATCGTTACCTTCAACTTCAATAGTTTTGTCTGAAGTGAATTTACCGTAACCGTATACAGTTTTAACTTTACGCGCTTTAGACATGCCGCCTAAACCACCAGTAAGTTGACCAATTACGTCTTCTTTCCAACCACGAATTTTATCTAAATCGATTTCTGGCTTACCAAAAGTAACACCGTGAGAAGCCATAGCCGCTGCATCGTCAATTACTTTAGCAACGTGAAGCAATGCTTTTGAAGGGATACAACCCACGTTTAAACAAACGCCACCTAATGTTTCACGACTTTCAATTAATACTACATCTAAACCTAAATCTGCTGCACGAAATGCCGCTGAATAACCACCAGGACCTGCACCTAATACTACTACTTGAGTTTTGATATCGTTACTCATGCTAACCTCAAAATTAATTTTTGTTTAAAGAATAATAATTTTTACTATTAAAAAATCATTATCAAAATATTTACATTTTTAGTGTGGGCGATTTTACGCTTTGTATACCAAAATCGCCAATGTTAATTAACAAAAGCCGACTAAAGTCGACTTTTATTGATTTGTCTTATAGTTATCTATAAAACCAATTTACGTATATCAGACATTACACCGGCTAAATGCACAGTAAATCGTGCAGCAATAGCACCATCAATAACACGATGATCATATGACATTGACAACGGTAACATTAGCTTAGGTTCAAAGTCTTTACCATTCCACTTAGGTTTCATTTCAGATTTAGACACACCTAAAATAGCTACTTCAGGTGCGTTAACGATAGGCGTAAATGCAGTACCGCCAATACCACCTAAACTTGAAATCGTAAAACAACCACCTTGCATATCAGCTGCTTTTAGCTTGCCGTCACGTGCTTTAATACTAATTTCTAGTAGCTCACGAGATAACTGATGAATACCTTTTTGATCAACATCGCGCACTACTGGCACAACTAAACCGTTAGGCGTATCAACCGCTACACCAATATGAATGTATTTTTTCAAAATTAAGCTTTCACCATCTTCGCTCAAGCTTGAATTAAACACTGGGAATGCACGTAAAGCGTCTGCTGCTGCTTTTAAAATAAACACTAATGGCGTAATTTTAAAACCAAGCTTTTGTTTTTCACAAATTACATTTTGTTCTTTACGGAAAGCTTCAACGTTAGTGATATCAGCTTCATCAAACTGAGTAACATGAGGAATCGTTACCCAATTGCGATGCAAGAATGGTCCTGAAATCTTTTGAATACGTGATAACGGCTTAGTTTCAATTTCACCAAATTTCGAAAAATCAATCGCTTTAGCGCTAACAACTTGCAAACCACCTTCACCAGCGGCTACTGAACTACCCGCATTCGCTTTAGGGCGAGAAAGCTCATATTTCACGTAAGATTGAACATCTTCTTTTAAAATACGTCCTTTAGCGCCAGTGCCTTTAACTAGCGTTAAATCCACGCCAAATTCACGCGCAATTCGGCGAATAGAAGGAGAACTATAAATAGCACCTTTAGATGCCACATTACCAGCTTGTGGATGATGAGGTACAGGTGCAGACTTTTGTGCCGGTGCTGGCGTCGGTGCAGCTTTTGCTGCAGGAGCTTCAGCAGGTGCAGCTTCTGGTTGAGAAGTTTCCCCCGTTGGTGCTTCACCTGCGGTTTCAAGCTTGATAACTACACTGCCTTGTTTAACTTTATCACCTTGTGAAATAAGTACTTCTTTTACAGTACCTGCATGCGATGATGGAACATCCATGGTCGCTTTATCAGTTTCTAAAGTAATAAGGCCGTCTTCAGCTTCAATAACATCGCCAACATTGACTAAAACTTCAATGACATCAACTTCGCCATCTTCACCAATATCAGGCACAGCAACCTCAATAACTTCACTGCTTGTTGCTGCAGAAGGCGCAGACTCAGCTTTAGCTGCCTCTTTAGGTGCTTCTTCTTTTGCAGGTTCTTCTTTCGGTGCTTCTTGCTCAGCAGGCGCAGCTTCTTCGGCAGGCGCTTCTTCAGTACTTGCCGATTCACCTGTCATTTCAGCGATCACATCGCCTTCTTTAATTTTATCGCCAACACTTACCATTAATGCCGTTAACGTTCCTGCCATAGGTGCAGGAATATCCATTGATGCTTTATCTGTTTCAACAGTAATAATACCGTCATCAGCTTCTAATGTGTCACCAACAGCAAAACATATTTCAATAATTTCAACTTCATCGCCACCAACATCAGGGACAAGAATTTTTTGACTATCAGACATATCTTTTCTCCGTCCTATTATGCGTAAAGTGGGTTAAGTTTTTCAGTATCAATATTGAAACGTTTAATGGCTTCTGTAACCACTGAGCGTTCAATGTCACCGCGATTCGCTAATTCAAATAATGAAGCAACCACAATGTAATCAGCGTTAACTTCAAAATGAGTACGTAGGTTAGCGCGACTATCGCTTCGGCCAAAACCATCAGTACCTAAACAGCGATATTCAGTATCAATAAAGGCACGAACTTGGTCAGAGTACGCTTTAACATAATCTGTTGCCGCAATAGCTGGTCCATTTTCTTTGGTAATAACTGTTGAGATATATGCTTGTTTTGTTTCACTTTCTGGGTGCAACATATTCCAACGTGTTACATCTTGCCCATCACGTGCAAGTTCATTAAATGATGTTACTGAATAAACGTCACTTGAAACATTGTAGTCTGCACTTAAAATTTGAGCCGCTTCACGTACTTTCTGTAAAATAGTACCTGAACCCATTAATTGAACATTCGCTTTCGCTTTTTTCTTGGTGGCTACCGTTTCTAATTTATAAATACCTTTAATAATTTGATCAGCAATATCTTTATCTTCAGGGAATGCTGGGTGCTGATAGTTTTCATTCATTAATGTCATGTAGTAGAAGATGTTTTCATTTTCTTCGTACATGCGGCGTAACCCGTCACGTACAATAACCGCTACTTCATAACCATAAGTTGGATCGTAAGTGACACAGTTAGGAATTAAGCCCGCTTGTACATGTGAATGACCATCTTGATGTTGTAAGCCTTCACCGTTAAGTGTTGTTCTACCGGCTGTAGCACCAAGTAAGAAACCACGTGTTTGGCTATCGCCTGCCGCCCAAGCTAAATCGCCCACACGTTGGAAACCAAACATTGAATAATAAATATAAAACGGGATAGTCGTTGCATTACATGTTGAGTAAGATGTACCTGAAGCCACCCAAGATGCCATCGCACCTAACTCGTTAATTCCTTCTTGTAATACTTGGCCTTTTTTATCTTCACGATAATATGCCACTTGGTCAGCATCTTGTGGAATGTATTTTTGACCTTCGCTTGCGTAAATACCCACTTGACGGAACAAACCTTCCATACCAAAGGTACGAGCTTCATCAGGAATAATTGGCACAATACGCTTACCGATTTTCTTATCTTTGAGTAAAGCATTTAACACACGTACAAATGTCATGGTAGATGACACTTCACGTTCACCTGAGCCTTTTAATATTGCATCAAAAACTTTCAGTGGCGGTACTTCAATTACATCTTCAGATTGTTCTCTTCGTGCAGGTAATGAACCACCCAATGCTTCACGTCGAGCCTTCATGTACTTGTATTCTTCACTGTCTTCAGGGAATTTATAAAACGGTAAATCAGCAATATTTTCATCACTTACTGGAATATTAAAACGGTCACGATAGTGTTTAATCGCTTCAACATCCATTTTTTTCACGTTGTGCGCGATGTTTAAAGCTTCACCCGATGCACCTAAACCAAAACCTTTTACTGTTTTCGCTAAAATAACAGTTGGACGCCCTTTAGTGTTCATTGCTTTTTCATAAGCAGCATACACTTTAACTGGATCATGACCACCACGGTTTAAACGCCAGATATCTTCATCCGACATATTCGCAACCATAGCCGCAGTTTCAGGGTACTTGTTAAAGAAATTTTCGCGTGTGTACTTGCCACCTTTCGCTTTACAGTTTTGATATTCGCCATCAACGGTTTCATTCATTAACTGCAGTAATTTACCTGATGTATCACGAGCAAGTAACGCATCCCAGTATGAACCCCAAATCACTTTTACCACTTCCCAGCCTGCGCCACGGAATGTGCCTTCAAGTTCTTGAATAATTTTACCGTTACCACGTACAGGACCATCTAAGCGCTGTAAGTTACAGTTAATGATAAACGTTAAGTTATCTAACCCTTCGCGAGACGCTAAACCAATAGCACCTAACGATTCTGGCTCATCTGTTTCACCATCACCAAGGAAACAATAAACGCGTTGGCCTGAACAATCTTTAATACCGCGATCAGTTAAGTACTTTAAGAAGCGCGCCGTATAAATGGCTTGCAAAGGACCTAAGCCCATTGAAACCGTTGGGAACTGCCAAAAATCTTTCATTAAATGTGGATGAGGATATGAAGATAAACCTTTACCGTCACACTCTTGACGGAAATTATTCATTTGTTCTTCAGTTAAACGACCTTCCATAAACGCGCGAGAATATATGCCCGGAGAAATATGACCTTGTGCAAAAATAAAGTCGCCACCATCTTCAGGCGTTGCCGCTTTAAAGAAGTGATTAAAGCCTACATCGTACAAAGTAGAAGAAGACGCAAAACTACCAATGTGACCGCCAAGCTCTAAATCTTTTTTAGAGGCTCTAAGTACTAATACCAAAGCATTCCAACGAATAGCAGCACGAATGCGTGACTCTAAAGTTTGGTCGCCTGGCATGTTTGGCTCTTGCCCTGGAGGAATAGTGTTTACATAAGCAGTTTTAGCGTCAAACGGTAAATGTGTGCCGCTGCGACGCGCTTGGTCAATGAGTTTTTCAAGTAAAAAATGAGCGCGCTCTGGGCCTTCATTTTCTAATACAGCTTCCATTGACTCGATCCATTCTTGAGTTTCTAATGAATCAATATCTAATTTTGGGAGTTCAGACATAGTAATTACTCTTCTCCAGTTGTTGGTATATGTTGGTCTATGAATGTTATAGACAATTAAATTGCTAAAATTAATTTGTTAAAACTAAATTTTTAAAATTATAGGACGGAATTTTATCCGCCGACTGTTTTGTTTACTGTTTACTGTTCATTTGCCACTTATTTAATAAATATTTAATCTTTACTATTTTAGTGAGTTAATACTCACTACGCTGCATACGTCTCATAGAGCGTTGCATACGTGAATTTTCTTGAGAAGTTTTCAATAGCACTTCTTCAATAAAAGCAAGGTGACGATGACTCGCCCCCCACGCCTTTTGTGGTTGCCCGCTGATAATGGCATCAAGCAAACGCGTACGGTAGTCTGCCATTTGCGAAAATATATCGGGTCGTTTTGCTAGCACACGTAAATTTTGTTCAATGTTATCAACTAACAAAGACGACATACTGCGCGCTAAATGCAAAATAATAACGTTATGCGATGCCCCACAAATAGCTAAATAAAAGTCAAATATCGCTTCAGCTTCTAAGCGGTAGTCATTGTCTAATTGTGCTAAACCAATGTTGTCATGTTTATTTTGTATTTCAGTAAAGTCTGCTTCCGTACCACGCATAGCCGCATAATAAGCTGACATCCCTTCAATACCGTGCCTAAATTCTAATAAATCAAATTGAGATTCTTTATTTTGTGCCATTAAATCAAATAATGGATCAGCCAAGCCTGCTAAAATATTATTACTTACAAAAGTGCCCCCACCTTGTTTACGCGTAACAAGTCCTTTAGCTTCTAATTTTTGCACAGCTTCTCGTAATGAAGGACGAGAAACCTCAAACTGTTTAGCTAACTCACGCTCTGGTAATAATTTTTCACCGGGCTGTAAACTGCCTTCTAATATCATTTCTTCTAATTGCGTTAATATCACCTCTGAAAGCTTTTTAGGCTTCAAAGTGTTTGCTGCACTTAGCGTTTTATTTGGCTGTTCACTATTCATTTAAAGATTCAATTTAGTTATCAATGCTAGCTAGCAATATTTGTGATTAATGTTAGTTAGTAATGTTTATTATTACCAATCAAACAATGGTAAATTGGTCTTACCATTACTTTTTCGAGCATAAAAATAGCAAATATGACGACATTTGTAAATAGAATTTAGACCATTTCGAGGGGATTTCCAACTTAAATATTACGAATAAATTAGAGTTACAGCTTCAAACAGTTGTTTGTTTTGGTTAAAATCAGATTGGTCTGACCAAGGGTTTCAGTAAGATTAAATCCACTGTATTTGATGAGTATAGCGGTTTAATTGTCGGTTTAAATGATGCCTACAATTAAATAACCTGAACTCGGCTTAACAAATATTTCTCTAGCAGCTATTTTTCCTTACTTCTTCGTTAAATTTCTTGCAATAGACCAGCTATTGACGCGAAATTTGCCTTGAATTAAGGAAAACTATCAAGCTAGAGTGGAGTAAAATAATTATTTACCTATTTTTCAAACTGTTAATCATCTCTTAAACCGAGTTCAGGTTAAGAATGCATTAAAGGATATATCTTAAATCAAGCTGTAAATTAAGCTATAAATTAAGTAATTAGTTAAGAAATAACACCCGATAACGTTAATACAGCAATAACAGCGAGCAATAAAAGTAAATTACGCTTTGCTAAACGTACTAACAAACAAGGCTCTGCAGTACAGTCTTGATCATCTACCATCATATCTTCAGATTTTTTAGCAACGTCTCCTAATATTTGCGCTGCAGGCTTTTCAAATTCAAAAAAGCTTTCTAGCCAAACAGGCAGTGCTTTAGAAAAATGACCGACCATCATATAGCCAAATGTGGTTAACCTCACCGGCAACCAATCAAGCCAAAAAAGTAGCTGTTGTAATGCTTGAAACACTTCGGTTGTCATTTTAGTAGGTAAATCATTTACCGCGCTAATGTTTTCGGTTTCATCATCTGCTTCGTTAACATCAATTGTACTGCTAGCACTCACTGAATCCTTGCTATCATTCGAGCTATTTGAATTAGCAGCGCTCGTTGCATCGTTATCTTGTTTTTCATTTAAGGTAATAACTAAGCGATAAAACACCACACCTGGCGCACCAAATATTATAAAAAACAACATAATGGCAACGTAATAGCGATAGTTTAACCAAATAAGGGTTTGACCAAAGCCCATTTCAGGTAAATTTTTATCTTGGAGCAATTGTGAGTGATGCAACTTACAGGTGGTTAACTCACCACGAAATGCTGCCATCAAGTAGCTTTTATAAGTATCTCGCGTGGCAACACTACCAAAACATACAATTAATATAACGGTTGAAAACACCAAATGAAGAACACTATCGTCAATAAGCATTAGCAATAAATATACGGCTAGCACGGGCGCTAAAATTAGCATCGACACACCTAAAATACTTAACCACGATTTCTCTAAACAATTAAACCTTTGTAATAAAGACAAATACTGTTGATAGTAGGTTTTAAATTGCCATAAAGGTGAAGACAAATATTTTTCAGCAGCTAAAGCAATTAATAAACTAATTAAACTCATTGGTGGTCCTGTTTATCTTGTTATGTTGTTATTTTGTTGTGTTGTTATATTGCATAGATTTAGTTAGCTAACATTTAACTAGCAAGCATCCATGCATTGACGAAAATACTGCCAGTTAAACGATGAACCCGGATCGGTTTTTCGTCCCGGTGCAATATCACAATGCCCAACGATATTATTATGACTAATTAACGGGTAGCTTGCTTGTAATTTTTTCACTAATAAAGCCAATTGTTGATATTGCGCTTGGGTGTATTCAATATCGTCCGTACCTTCAAGTTCAATTCCGATAGAAAAGTCATTGCATTTGTCACGTCCTTCAAAATTAGAAACTCCCGCATGCCATGCTTTATCATTAAAAGATACATATTGAATAATGTTGCCATCGCGACGAATTAAACAATGAGCTGATACTTTTAAATGCGCTATTTCTTTAAAGTAAGGATCGGCATCAGCATCAAGTTCACCTAAAAATAAATCGGAAATATAATCGCCACCAAATTGTGCCGGTGGTAAAGAGATATTATGAACGACTAATAAACTGACTGGCTCATTTTGATCTCGCTCACTAAAGTGTGGCGACTGTTGGTGCTTAACACCTGTTAACCAACCCGCTTCGATCATTCTTTTATCTCCTTTATTTTTAAGCTACAAAAACCTAGAAAAAACTCCACAAAATTAAAATATTATCTGTAGAATTAACCGTATAACCTATCAAGCTCACTATTATCATTATGACTCAAGAAGATGCAACTAATAAAATGGGAAAAACTTTCGTTTGGTTTGCTTGGGTAATCGCCTTTGCACTTTTGGTATTTGTCTTTCAAAACGCATTAGATAATCAATGGAACCCAAACACAGATCCTAGCTCTAACGCTACCGTTAACGGCAAAACTGAAGTGCATTTACAGCAAAATCGTCAAGGTCACTATCTAGTACAAGGTAAAATAAACCAACAAAATGTTGTATTTCTTCTTGATACAGGCGCCACTCAGGTTTCTATTCCACAACATATCGCCAACGATTTACATTTACCTAAATTCGGCCAATACCCTGTACAAACAGCCAATGGCACCGTAAAGGTAACGCAAACTAAAATAGCGCAATTAAGTATTGGTGACATTGTTTTATCCGATGTAGCTGCGCACATTAACCCCGGAATGAAAAGCGACGAGATTCTATTAGGTATGAGCGCCCTAAAAAGAGTAGAATTCAGTCAGAGGGGCAAACAGCTTACCTTAAAAACGTACTAATATTAGCTTGAGCCTATCAAAGCTCTTTATTAATGAGCTATAGATTCAAAACAATTTATAAAAAATTCCATTTATTTCATCAAGACAACAAGAGAAGACAAATGCTTTCCACTGCACTTTTACAAGACATTACTACCACAGTCGCTTGGGCACTTAACGAAGACTTAGGTCAAGACTTAAGTACAGTTGTTAAAAGCCAAGTAAGTGAACTAGACATTACCGCCGCCTTAATTCCAAAAACGAATAAAGCCGTTGCCACTATTATAAACAGAGACGACTGTATTGTTTGTGGCGTTGCGTGGGTAACCGAAGTGTTTAAGCAATTGGATAAAGCTTTAGGATTTGATGAAAACGGCCTTGAAAGTGAGCAAACTAAAATTACATGGTTTGTTAATGACGGACAAATGGCTAAAGCAAATACCGTTTTATGTGAATTGTCTGGCAATGCAAGAGCCCTACTTACTGGCGAACGTGTTGCACTTAATTTTTTACAAACCTTGTCAGGTACAGCCACGTTAACTAGCAGCTATGTTAAAGAACTTGCTGGCAGCAATACCCAATTACTTGACACACGTAAAACACTACCAGGTTTACGTAGTGCACAAAAGTATGCTGTAAGTTGTGGTGGCGGAAAAAACCATAGAATAGGTTTATTCGATGCGTTTTTAATTAAAGAGAATCATATCGCTGCCTGTGGTGGCATAGAAAAAGCGGTTGCAACAGCAAAAAGCAACCACCCCACTATTACCGTAGAAGTAGAAGTAGAAAGCCTTGACGAGCTTAATCAAGCAATAAACGCTGGGGCCGATATTATTATGCTAGATAATTTTTCCACCCAGATGATAGAAGAAGCCGTTAAGCTTAACAATGCAAGAGCAAAACTCGAAGTTTCTGGCAACATGACCATTGAAACATTAAAAGAATACACTCGTGCAGGCGTTGATTACATTTCATCAGGTGCGTTAACTAAACACATGAACGCTATCGATTTATCAATGCGCTTTTCTTAAAAGAGTAGCTATAATTAGGGCATGTTACCTTTCAAGTTTTCTTTTGAATAAATGAAGTTCAATAACAGTGTGGTGAAATTTTGATCATTCATCCCTAATTCGATCAAGCGAGTTTTAAAAGATGAGCGTAAACTTCACTAAATTGTTTATTTTTTGTTCTTTTTTTATAAAAAAAGCGTTACGAAGATGTTAATATTTAAAGGATTTACAATAATTTGCCCTTTTTAGTAAAAAAGATCGTTACAAAGTTTTACATTTGCAAAAAAATGTCGCAGTATTCAAATCAGCCCCCGTAAACAAATGGATAAATAAAATGAAAAATTTACAAACTATGAAAAAAAGCGCACAAAAAGGTTTTACCCTTATTGAATTAATGATCGTTGTTGCGATTATCGGTATTTTAGCAGCGGTTGCATTACCTGCTTATTCTGATTACCAAGCAAGTTCGAAAATGACTGCTGGTTTAGCTGAGATTACTGGTGCTAAAACTGAATTTGAAATTTTAGTAAATGAAGGAAATGCACCAACTGCAGTTGGTGATTTAAAAAGCATTAAAGTAACAACTACAAGTAATTGTATTATTACTGCTACATCTACAACTATTGCTTGTGCGATACAAAATGCACCATCTCAAATTACAGGTCAATCTTTAACTTGGACACGGGCTGCTACTGGTGAGTGGACTTGTACATCTACTGCAGATAATACTTATACTCCGAAAGCTTGTCGTTAATAATAGTAAGTATAGATATTCAGTAACGTAAAAACTTGTTATATACTGAAATTTAAAGCTCCTTAGGGAGCTTTTTTATTTTCATCTTTATTTATGGAGCAATTCAGTCTAGAATAAATAATTATTGATTCTAATATTAAGTTAAGCTTATTTTAAGAAGGAACGATCTTTGAAGAAATTATCTTTCGGTTTTACCTTAATTGAATTAATGATTGTTATAGCGATTATTGGCATATTAGCAGCGGTCGCCCTACCTTTTTATTCTGATTACCAGAATAGTTCAAAGATGAGTTCAGGATTAGTTGAAATATCAGGTACCAAGACTCAATTTGAACTAATTCTGAATAATGGAGAATTACCCTCCTTAGCAGTAATGACCACCATACGAAATCAAACTACAGAGCATTGCACTATTACTGTTACCAACACTACAATAACTTGCACAATTAGAAATGCATCCGCTTCTGTAAACAACGCTAAAATGACCTGGACTTGGGACACTATAAACCGTCAATGGACATGCCGCTCCCAAGATATTACTGGCGATAACAGTCTCGCACCAGAAATTTGCCCAGTTTAAATAAAAGTAGTGTAATACTTTACTTTTATTTATATTAAGTTTTCCTTATTTTAGAGACTCTTTTTTGTTTTTTACCTTAAAAGTAAGTTACACTCACTAAAGATGTGTTACTAGTTTATAAATTCCATAAGGTTATCGTTAAAAAGTCATGAAAGGAAGTCACCAGCAATCAAGCCTATTATCGGCTTTAACTAAACAACAATTAGTGCCATTAGATCAGGTAGAAGAAGTTAATTCTGGCTTTATCGCGCAAAATAAACCTTTTATCCGCTATTTAGTTGAAGATAAAAAATATCACGGCCCCACCATTGCCAGTATTTTATCGAAAAGCTTTGGTTACCCGCATATCGATTTAGCGACCTTCGATACCACTCTAGTCCCAGAAGGGGTGCGTAACGAAAAACTCATTCGTAAACACAATGCCTTGCCATTATTTTTACGTGGTCGTGTGTTATTTATTGCTATGTCAGACCCGACCAATATTGATGCTTTGGAAGAGATTCAATTTAACACTGGCTACAGTACGGAGCTTATTTTAACCGACGAGAATAGCTTACAAACCTGTATTGAGAAAGTATTAGAAGCCGAAAGCGACGCTTTAGATATTGATGAAATGGACTCTGAAGAACTCGCTGGAATGGGAGTTGAAGAAGACAGCAATGACGATAAAGGTGGCATAACAAGCGATAAAGACGATGCCCCAATTGTTGTTTACATTAATAAAATTTTATTAGACGCCATTAAAAAAGGCGCGTCTGATTTACATTTTGAACCTTATGAAAAAGCCTATCGGATACGTTTTCGGATCGATGGAATTTTAACTGAAATAGCTAAACCGCCTGTTGCGTTAGCCTCTCGAATGGCTGCTCGTTTAAAGGTTATGTCTAAACTCGATATTGCCGAGCGCCGCGTACCACAAGATGGTCGGATAAAATTAGCGCTATCGAAAAAGAAATCTATCGATTTTCGTGTTAGTACACTTCCTACCATGTGGGGAGAAAAAATCGTAATGCGGATCTTAGACTCTTCAAGCGCCATGCTCGGTATTGAAATGCTAGGCTATGAAGCCGATCAAAAGAAAATATACACCGATGCCCTAGATCAACCCCAAGGAATGATATTAGTAACAGGGCCAACGGGCTCTGGTAAAACGGTATCTTTGTATACCGGCTTAAATATACTAAACACCCCTGAGCGCAATATTTCAACGGCAGAAGATCCAGTAGAGATTAATTTAGAGGGCATTAACCAAGTTCAAATTAACAACAGAGCGGGTTTAACATTCCCTAATGCCTTACGCTCTTTTTTACGTCAAGATCCCGATATTGTTATGGTAGGTGAGATTCGAGATTTAGAAACCGCCGAAATTGCTATAAAAGCGGCCCAAACGGGTCACTTGGTATTATCAACATTACATACCAACTCTGCTGCTGAAACCTTAACCCGTTTATTAAATATGGGTGTGCCTGCTTATAACGTTGCAAGCTCGGTAAGCATTATTATTGCTCAACGTTTAGCAAGACGCTTATGCCCGCAATGTAAAACTGAAGAAGTATTAACGCAAAGCCAATTAGAAGAGCAAGGTTTTTTACCTGACCAAATTGATGACATAAAGCTATTTAAACCTGTGGGTTGCGATCATTGTACTAAAGGTTATAAAGGTCGAGTGGGTGTTTATGAAGTGATAAAAATTAGTCCCGATACTGCCCGAATAATAATGGATGGCGGCTCCGCATTAGACATTGCTAAACAATGTCAGCGCGAAGGCTATAATAACTTACGCCAATCGGGTTTAGTAAAAGCAGTAAAAGGGGTAACTAGCTTAGAAGAAATTAACAGGATAACAACCGCGTAGAACTCAACATTTAAAGCAAAACTTATAAACAAGCTTTGCTGTGAAAAATAACACTATAAGCTTAAAGCTAGAAAGATAGAAAGATAGAAAGCTAAAATAATAAACAGTTTAAAAATTTGAAATACCGTCAACATAAAAAGAATTAACAGAGGCACACATGGCAGTAACCAGATCATTAGGCGGCGCTAAGGCAGCTAAAGACAAAGATAAAAAACCTAAAACTAAAGCCCTTGATGTTTTTACTTGGGTCGGCGTTAACCGTAAAGGTAAAAAAATTAGTGGTGAGTTATCAGCCAAAAGTGCCATGGATCTTAAAGCGCAACTGCGTAAACAAGGCATTACACCAGGTAAAGTAAAGAAAAAAGCTAAACCTTTATTTGGTGCTAGTGGCGAAAAAGCCATTACTCCTGGTGATATTGCGATAATGACACGCCAAGTTGCGACCATGCTTACGGCTGGTGTGCCCCTAGTGCAAACCATCGAGATGATAGGCTCTGGTCACGACAATCCTAAAATGCAGCGTTTATTAGGTGATATAGGTCATCAATTACAATCAGGTATTCCGTTATCGCAATGTTTACGAGAGCACCGCGTATATTTTGACGACCTTTACTGTGATTTAGTTGAGTCAGGCGAGCAATCGGGCGCATTAGAAACTATTTACGATCGTATTGCTACCTATAAAGAAAAGGCTGAAGCGTTAAAGTCGAAAATTAAAAAAGCCATGACTTACCCTATTGCCGTTATAGTTATTGCCGCTGTGGTTACCTCCATCTTATTAATATTTGTGGTCCCTGTCTTTGAAGAGATATTTGCTGGTTTTGGCGCTGAACTGCCCGCGTTTACACAATTTGTTATGCGCATATCTGAATTTATGCAAGCTTATTGGTATTTAGGTTTAGCGGGAATTATTGGTGGTATTTATGGCTTTAAACAAGCTCACAGAAAAAGCCAAAAATTACGTGACCAGGTTGATAGACTTATTCTAAAACTACCTGTTGTCGGTATGATTTTAGAAAAAGCTGCAGTTGCTCGCTATGCTCGAACCTTATCAACCACTTTTGCTGCAGGTGTGCCCTTACCCGATGCCTTAGGATCTGCTGCAGGTGCTTCGGGTAACGCGGTATTTAGAGATGCAATTACCGAAGTTCGTGCAGAGGTAATGTCCGGCATGCAAATGAACTTAGCAATGAGAAACTGTCAAATATTTCCTGATATGGTGATTCAAATGGTTGCCATTGGTGAAGAGTCTGGTGCAGTTGACGATATGCTTGCTAAAGTAGCAAACGTTTACGAACAACAAGTTGATGATGCCGTAGATGGCTTAACAGCTTTGCTAGAGCCATTAATTATGGCGGTATTAGGTGTGGTAATTGGTGGGTTGATCATTGCCATGTATTTACCTATCTTCCAAATTGGTAAGATTGTTTAAGGAATGGCTTTGTTAGAACAAGTTGTAGCGGTATTTGATGCCATGCCGATTTTCTTTTTTATTTGTATCGGCTTATTATCTTTAACGGTAGGTAGCTTTTTAAACGTAGTGGTTTATCGCTTACCTAAAATGCTAGAGCGTGAATGGTATGGTGAATGTCGTGAATTTCTAGCTGACGAAGTGAGCGATATTCCGGCAAAAGAATTACCTGAAATGTCACTGTCAAAACCTGACTCCACCTGCCCTAAATGTGGTCATAAAATACGTTTTTATGAAAATATTCCACTGCTTAGTTGGTTATTGCTTTCAGGTAAATGTAGCCAATGTAAAAACCCCATTTCTAAACGTTACCCATTAGTTGAACTGAGTACAGCAATACTGAGTTTGATTGTCGCCCAAGTTTATGGCGTAAGTACGATCACTTTTTTCATGTTGTTATTAACTTGGGGCTTAGTGGCGCTTACTTTAATTGATCTTGACCATATGCTGTTGCCTGATCAAATTGTGTTACCTTTATTATGGTTAGGGCTTTTATTTAACATTCAAAATGGCTTTGTTCCCCTTGAAGATGCCGTCATTGGTGCCGCTGTCGGTTATATGAGTTTATTTAGTGTATTTTGGCTATTTAAATTGCTCACAGGCAAGGAAGGTATGGGGCATGGTGATTTTAAGTTATTTGCCCTTTTTGGCGCTTGGATTGGCTGGCAATTACTTCCTTTATTAATATTAATGGCTTCTGTTGCTGGTGCAATTGTTGGAATATCTTTAATCGTATTTAAAAATCATACTCGTGAGCAAGCGATCCCCTTTGGTCCGTACATTGCTGCTGCTGGTTGGGCTTGTATTTTATGGGGCGAAGGCATTTGGGCTTGGTATTTAGGTTATATAATTTAGTTTAAGTTTTTTTATTACATCTTTACCTCAACACGTTAGATAAATTAACTATGTCTGCATTTATTGTCGGTTTAACAGGTGGTATTGGCAGTGGTAAAACCACCATTGCTAATTTATTTAATGAACTAGGTATTGATATTATTGATGCTGACATAGTTGCTCGCCAAGTTGTTGCACCAAATAGCCCAGCTTTACAAAGTATTGTTGACCGATTTGGTCCAGATTATTTAGATCGCTCTGGCAATTTAAACCGTACGCTACTTCGCACACGTATATTTAGCCATGATGAAGACAAGCGTTGGTTAAATAATTTATTACACCCTCTTATTCGTCAAACACTGCTTGATGAGCTTAAACAAGCCCAAAGCCCGTATTGCCTTTTAGTAGCCCCTTTGTTAATTGAAAATAACTTGCATGCCTTAGTCGATCGCGTGTTGGTGATTGATGTTGACGAAAGTGTTCAACTATCAAGAACCTTAAAGCGTGACGCTAGTAATGAAGCTGAAATTAAAGCTATTATCGCTAGTCAAATTTCACGGGATAAACGATTAGTTGCCGCTGATGATGTCATTAACAATAACAATCCAGCTTTAAATGAAAAACTCGCTAACGCGAAACAGCAAGTGGTTAAACTCGATAGTTATTATCGACAGTGTGTTATAGATAAGTCCTAATAAAGCTTGATTGACAAATAAATTAGCCATTTAAATTAACTGTCGGTAGTATGAGCAACAAATAGGACTAACTTCAATCAAGTCGAGGAATTAATTCACCGCTTTATGTCTAGTATATTATACGAGCACCCGCTTAATGAGCGGATACGAAGTTACTTAAAGCTTGAGCAGTTATTCTCTCAGCTTGATAACTGCGTGCCTGAAGATATTCACTATTATCATCAAGTTTTTTTTAATGCTTTGTTTTCGATAATAGATTGTCTTGAGCGGAATGATATTCGTGGCGATTTAATTAAAGATCTTGAAAAGTTAGAGCGAAATTTGGTGATCTGGTCTAAATCGCCTGAAATTAATAGCGATGCGATTAGCGAAAATATTCAACAAACCGTGCAACTTATTTGTCAATTAAAAGGCAGTAGCCCAACATGGTGGCAACTCAAAGAAGATAAACTCTTGTCGTCTTTAAAACAACGTTTCGCCATACAAGGCGGTAATGCAAGTTTTGATTTACCTCAATTGCACTTCTGGATTAATCAGCCAGTAAACACGATAACAAACGATTTACATCAGTGGTGTGCGTTACTAGACCACATTCGTCGTGCATTATTTTTAATTCTTAAGTTTATTCGTCAACGTGATAATTTTAAAGCTATTGACACTGAAAGTGGTTTTTATCAAGACAGCGGCGAAGGTATTAACTTACTTCGAATTAAAGTACCACAAAATGCGCATTACTACCCGAGTGTGAGTGGTAATAAATTTAGATACTCCATTCGTTTTATGTTGCCTTGCGAAGAAAATGGCCGAAAATACTCTAACCAAGCAACACATTTCCAACTAGCGCGTTGTTAACTTTTCTTCTTACTATTTGGTTGTACAATTAATTTAGTGTCAATTTAATTGGGTGTCGATTTAATTTTGTATATAATATCGCGAGTTTTAAATATTATAAAAGTAGCGTTATGACTTTAAAAGTTGCCTGCCCACAATGCCAAAAAGAAGTTATTTGGCAAACTGAAAGTACCCATAGACCTTTTTGCAGTGATCGATGTCGATTGATTGATCTTGGCGATTGGGCGGAAGAAAATCACAAAATATCTCAACCAGCTCAAAGTGTAGAGCCTTTATCTGAAGAAATGCTTGATGCTTTAGAAGACGAGTTTTTAATGAATAATAAGTTTTTTGTTGAGCCTGAATAACAATTGTCTTATTAGCTGATTTCTCAAGCATTATTTATTTAACCTGAACTCGGTTTAAGAGATGGTTAACAGTTTGAAAAATAGGTAAATAATTATTTTACTCCACTCTAGCTTGAGAGTTTTTCTTAATTCAAGGCAAATTTCGCGTCAATAGCTGGTCTATTGCAAGAAATTTAACGAAGAAGTAAGGAAAAATAGCTGCTAGAGAAATATTTGTTAAGCCGAGCTCAGGTTATTTAGAACGATCAAGCTACATTCTTTTTGCCTTGATTGAGGTTTTTTCAATCATTCCGGAGGCGAACTTTAAAGATCAACACGCCCTAGTAAAGCAATTATTTCTTTATTAGCTTCTGGAAACTCTAATCCTGATAAGTCTTTTATTGCATACCAAGCTTCTTCTTGGCCTTCTAATGCTTTGGGCTCATTAGAAAAGTTATCGACAAGAAAAACCTCTAAACACACTTGTTTATCACCATAATCGTGAGTAATAACGGTGAGCGGTTGGCAAGCTAAGACTTCTATATTAACTTCTTCATTAAGCTCTCTAGCAAGTGCTTGATGAACAGTTTCGCCCTTTTCCACCTTACCGCCTGGAAACTCCCACTTGCCTCCTTGGTGTGCGTTTAAGGCACGCTTGGTTAAGAACACTTTTTGATCTCGATAAATCACCCCAACAGCGACGTGAACAGTTTTTTTCATCTCGTTTCCAATGTAGTTAATTACTATATTAAATTATCTGTTATTTATATGTTAGCTATATGACAGGTCTAGGGTAAGTAAGCCGTACAAAAATACGTTTTGTTAAAAACAAAAAAGCGGCATATTAAGCCGCTTTTTATCAATTAGGTAAAGCTTACGACAGTTTACCGTGACATTGTTTGTACTTTTTACCTGAACCACACGGACAAGGATCGTTACGCCCTACTCGCGGATACTCAGGTTGTTTGTTACCATCAGCGCTTTCATGAGTGAACTCTTTCGGTGCTTCTGATTTACGATGTTGTTCTTCAACGGCTTCAACATCTGATTCCGTTTGAATTTTAACTTTACTTAAAATACCAATAACATCATATTTTAAGTTTTCTAGCATCTCGCTAAATAATTCAAAAGATTCGCGCTTGTATTCTTGTTTAGGGTTTTTCTGAGCATAACCACGTAAATGAATACCTTGACGTAAATGATCCATCGCAGCTAAATGCTCTTTCCAATGAGAGTCTAAGCTTTGTAACATCACTGCTTTTTCAAATTGACGAATAACATCCGCGCCTACAGAGTCTTCTTTATCTTTGTAAGCCTGTTCAAAGTTAGCGATTATTTTGTCACGCAAACTTTCTTCGTGGAGTTTGTTGTCTTCATCTAACCAGTTTTGTAATGGGAGCTCAGTTGTAAACTCACCTTTTAAGCGATCTTCAAGGCCGCTAATGTCCCACATTTCTGCAAGAGATTGTGGCGGAATATGTTGATCTATCACACCATTAATAACATCAGTGCGAACCGCTTGAATTACATCGCCAATTTCGGCTTCATCTAATAATTCATTACGTTGCTCGTAAATAACTTTACGTTGATCATTAGCCACATCATCAAATTCTAATAACTGCTTACGCATGTCAAAGTTTCGACCTTCAACTTTACGTTGTGCATTTTCAATACTGCGTGTTACCCATGGGTGTTCAATTGCTTCACCATGTTCCATACCTAATTTACGCATCATATTCGCAATACGTTCTGAGGCAAAGATTCGCATTAATGAATCTTCCATAGACAAATAGAAACGTGTAGATCCCGCATCCCCCTGACGACCAGAACGACCACGTAACTGGTTATCAATACGACGAGATTCATGACGTTCTGTGGCTATAATATGTAAACCACCTAGCGCCAATACTTTTTCGTGCTCTTCTTGCCATTGCGCTTTAACTTTATCGATTTGTTCTTGGCTTGGATTAGTTAATTTTTCTAATGCCGCACCTAAATTACCACCTAACACGATATCAGTACCACGACCTGCCATGTTGGTGGCAATAGTAATAGCGCCGACTTTACCTGCATCAGCTACAATTTCAGCTTCTTGCTGATGGAACTTAGCATTAAGTACTTTATGTTTTATTTTTTCTTTCTTTAAAAGATTAGATAAAAACTCGGAATCTTCAATGCTAATGGTACCCACTAGCGCTGGTTGGCCTCGCTCGACACAATCTTTGATATCTTCTAAAATAGCTTCGTATTTTTCTTGTGCGGTAAGAAAGATTAAATCTGACTTATCGTCACGAATCATTGGTTGATTCGTTGGAATAATAACCGTTTCTAAACCATAAATGTGTTGGAATTCAAATGCTTCAGTATCAGCTGTACCTGTCATACCTGATAAGCGGTTATATATTCTAAAATAATTTTGGAAAGTAATAGAGGCAAGCGTTTGGTTCTCATTTTGAACTTTTACGCCTTCTTTGGCTTCTACTGCCTGATGTAAACCTTCAGACCAACGACGCCCTTCCATTGTACGACCGGTGTGCTCATCAACAATGATAATCTCATCGTCTTTTACAATGTAGTCTACGTCTTTTTGGAACAACTTATGTGCGCGTAATGCCGCCATAACATGATGCAATAAGGTAATGTTAGCCGCAGAAAATAACGAGTCGCCGTCTTGGATTAACCCTTTTTCTTGCATAATCTCTTCAACACGTACTTGACCACGCTCGGTTAAATAGATTTGCTTGCTTTTTTCGTCGATGGTGAAGTCACCAGTACTTTCTTCGTCTTCTTTATCTTCTTCTTCTTGTTGTTCTAATGTCGGTACTATGGTGTTCACCATATGATACATCTCAGAACTGTCTTCTGCTTGACCAGAAATAATTAAAGGCGTACGAGCTTCATCGATTAAAATGGAGTCAACTTCATCAATAATGGCGAAGTTTAACTCTTTTTGTGCACGTTCTTCAGGTGAAAAAGCCATATTATCTCGAAGATAATCAAAGCCAAATTCATTGTTAGTACCATAAGTAATAGATGCTTGGTAAGCCGCTTGTTTGTCTTGTGGTGTCATTCCTGCCACATTACAACCCACGGTAAGTCCTAAAAACTCAAATAACGGACGACTCCAATCAGCATCACGTGTTGCTAGGTAATCGTTCACGGTAATAACATGAACACCTTTACCTGTTAAACCATGTAAGTAAGAAGGTAGTGTCGCGGTTAAAGTTTTACCTTCACCCGTGCGCATTTCTGCAATTTTACCTTGATTTAATACCATGCCGCCTAGCATTTGCACATCGAAATGACGCATCCCAAAGACACGTTTACTGGCTTCTCTTACTACTGCAAATGCTTCAGGTAAAAGAGACTCTAGCGTTTCACCTTCGTCAAATCGACCTTTAAACTCGGTAGTTTTACCTTTTAGTTCTTCATCACTCAGTGCTTCAATAACCGGCTCTAGCGCATTTATTTTATCAACTTCTTTTTTCATTTGTTTCAGTAATCTATCGTTTCGACTACCGAAGAGTTTTGTTATTAACTTTACGAACATCTTATATAACCACTTATTGAAGAAAAACTTCTACCTAAAATTAAATGACCAATAGCTATTGACCACAAAAATATTGTTATTACTACCTCACAGCAAATGCTGTGAACATATACTTTTACCGATTATTAACACTGACTACTTATTTACTTTGCTTTACGATAAACATATTTAGTTGGATTTATTTGTTTGTCATTTCGCAATATTTCATAATGAACATGAGGACCAGTTGAACGACCTGTACTACCCATACGAGCAATAGCTTGTCCTTTTGTTACTACGTCCCCGACGTTTACGAGTAACTCTTTATTATGACCATAACGAGTTTTGTAACCATCGCCATGGGTTATTTCAATTAAATTTCCGTAACCATTTCGACTTGAAGACCAGCTAACAACGCCAGAACCTGTTGCGATAACAGATTCTCCTTCTTTTCCTGCAAAATCAACACCTTTATGCATTGTAGGTCGACCATTAAAAGGGTCTTTTCTTACGCCATAATATGAAGATAACCAACCTTTAGTTATTGGTCTACCAGACAAATAACGTGTATTTTCTATATGGTGCCCGAATGTTAAAGATTCAAGTAGTTTTAATTGTTTTTCTTTATTTGCTAATTCACTTTCTAACGAAGTAATCTCGGTAAGCATTTCTGCTAATGTTTTATGACTAATGTCTTGTGCATTATTACTTTGCAGAATTGGACCACCACTTGGAGGGAGTGTCGCAAAATTAAATTCTTTTTCTGGAATGTTCGCTTCATCAGCAAGGCGGCTGCCTAGTGCATTTAAACGCAACACATGACTTTGTAACTCGGCCATTTTAAGAGTTAACGCTACAACGTTTGCTTCGGTTTGTGGTTCAGATATTTGTTGACTAGCGTCCTGAGAAATTAAGCCGTACTGGCTTTGATCTGGAACAGCATCACGAGCAAAAATTAAATGTATAACACTACCAGAAACAAGCGCAAAAACCGCCAACGCCGACAACCAATGGAACTTATTAAGTTTCATTGAAAATCTAACGTTTTTTCCTCTGTATAGTAGTGTTAAACTCATATTAATTAACTTTTTATTCTCTTAGTAGTATTAGCATTTATGGCAAGAAAACCTAAAAAACCGATTGATATGTCTAGCCTACTAAATTCTTCGTCAGGCACTTTGGCACATATTCAAGAAAAAACCAACTCTTTGGCAGTATTGGCCGACATTGTACGCCAAATTTGCCCTGATCTGCCAGTTAACGCATGGAAAATTGCCAACTTTAAGCAAAATATTTTGATCATTGAAGTAAAATCGCCTGTTTGGGGGCAACGACTACAATTTGAACGTACCCGTATTTGTCAAAAATTGATTGAGGTAACGCAAGGTCAATTTGATAAAGTTGAAATAAAAATTAACCCTTTTGTCGATAAAAAATTTGAAAAAATTCAAGCAGTGACAAGCAGTCGTGGTTCAAACCTTATTTCAAAAAATACCGCTCAGCACCTTGAGGATATCGCCAAAAATGCACCTAAAGGCTTAAGAGAAAAATTATTGAAGCTTGCAAGTCACAGTACAAAATAATATATAATCTGAACTCGGTTTAAGAGATGGTTAACAGACTGAAAAATAGGTAAATAATTATTTTACTCCACTCTAGCTTGATAGTTTTTTCTTAATTCAAGGCAAATTTCGCGTCAATAGCTGGCCTATTGCCAGAAATTTAACGAAAAGAAGTAAGGAAAAATAACTTCTAGAGAAATATTTGTTAAGCCGAGCTCAGGTTAAAAACGACGGGCATAAACTAAAACTGCCAGCGAATTGCTAGCAGTTTATAATTTTACAGTACAAGGGTAAGCTAAAATTCAGAGAATTAACCTAGAATTAAAAGCTATTAAAATACCGACGAGCCAACTTCTTGATATTCTATTGGCGATTTTTCTTCATCTTCATAGGTAATGTACTCCCACGAATCTTTTTGTTTAAACACTTCTCTTAACAATAAGTTATTTAACGAATGTCCAGATTTAAAAGCGTTAAGTTCACCTAAAATACTAACACCGCCCATGTATAAATCACCAATGGCGTCTAATATTTTATGTTTAACAAACTCATCGTCATAACGCAGTTCATTTTTGTTAAGCATGCGATATTCATCTAACACGATGGCATTTTCTAAACTGCCACCTAACGCTAAGTCGTGCGAGCGTAAATACTCGATATCACTCATAAAACCAAAGGTTCTTGCTCGGCTAATTTCTTTTATAAATGAACAGGTAGAAAAATCCATTTGCATTGTTTGTGTGGTATTAACAATGATTGGGTGGTCAAATTCAATAGAAAAGTTAACTCTAAAACCTTCATAAGGTAATAGCTCTGCCCATTTATCACCTTCTTCTACACGGATAGGTTTTTTAATGCGTAAAAATCGTTTCGCTACATTTAACGTTTCTATGCCTACCGACTGAATAAGGTAGACAAACGGCAGTGCACTGCCATCCATAATTGGAATTTCGAATGAGTCAACATCGATAATTAAATTATCAATACCTAAAGCAGCAATGGCTGATAGTAAATGCTCTACCGTAGATATTTTTACGTTTTGCTCGTTGACTAAACACGTACATAAGGTCGTTTCACCAACAGCTTCTGGAGTGGCTTTGATGTCGACGACGGGATCAAGATCCACGCGGCGGAATACAATACCGGTGTTTGCTGGCGCAGGACGGAGAGTAACCTTTACCTTTTCACCTTTATGTAGACCAACACCCATGGCTGAAACGCTTTCTTTCAGTGTACGTTGTTTAATCATATCGAATATTCCTGTTTAACCGTCGTTATCAATTAATATATTAATTTAACGAATGGTTAAGTTATTTACTGACCATCTTAATAACCCACTAACATGTATTACACATAATAGTAGAACAAAGCGATCTGTGCTTTAAAAAGCTAAATGCATGCCGCATAAAGTCTATGCGTGCCGAAATGGGCGCATAATATAACAAAATGTAGCTAAAAAATCAAAATAACCTGTTTTACTTAATAAGCTTAGTCTGCTTGCTTACGTAAAAAAGCAGGAATATCTAGATAATTATCTAAGTCTAATGCTGCAGTCTTCATAGGTGCTTGTTGCGCACTAGCATCAGGCGCTGTTGAAGAAATTGCCGCAGTATCAGGTTGTGCATTTGGTACAAAGTCACCACCAACGACTTGTTGTTCTTGCTGCTGTACTGGATTTACTAAGGTGATATCTGGCTTTATTTCTGCGCCAATTCCCGTTGCAACAACAGTTACACGTAAATCTTCAGTCATTTCATGGTCAATAACAGCACCAACAACTACAGTAGCATTTTCAGAAGCGAATGCTTTTACTGCATTACCAACCGTTTCAAATTCATCAATGCTAATATCCATACCCGCAGTGATATTAACTAAAATACCGCGAGCGCCGGCTAAATCAACATCTTCAAGTAGTGGGCTTGAGATAGCCGCTTCAGCAGCTTCGGCAGCACGGTCTGGGCCAGAAGCAATACCAGAGCCCATCATTGCAGTACCCATTTCAGACATTACTGTACGAACATCGGCAAAATCGACGTTAATTAAACCTGGACGAGTAATTAGCTCAGCAATCCCTTGTACAGCGCCTAGTAACACATTATTAGCTGCTTTAAATGCATCTAATAAACTTGTTCCAGGACCTAAAACCTTTAACAGTTTTTCGTTAGGAATAGTAATAAGTGAATCAACACTTTTTGATAAAAACTCAATACCTTGATCCGCATAACTCATGCGTTTTTTCCCTTCAAATGGGAAAGGTTTAGTTACTACAGCAACGGTTAAAATGCCCATTTCTTTGGCTATTTCAGCAACAACTGGTGCAGCACCTGTACCTGTGCCACCGCCCATACCTGCCGCGATAAAGATCATATCTGCGCCTTGTAGGGTTTGTTTAATCGTTTCACGATCTTCTTCAGCAGCACAGCGACCAATTTCTGGGTTAGCTCCAGCGCCCAGTCCTTTAGTTACATCAGCGCCTAACTGTAGTGTCACGGTTGCTGACGAATTACGTAGCGCCTGTGAGTCTGTATTTGCGGTGATAAATTCAACACCTTCAATTGTTTGGCATACCATGTGCTCAACAGCGTTTCCGCCACCGCCACCAACACCAATCACTTTAATTACCGCTTCTTCTTTATGGTCTTCCATTAATTCAAACATTTTTCTCTCTCCGTTTTATTAAAACGCTATTTATACTTACGACACAAACTAACTCTAATATTGAACTATCAACAATATTGGAATTAAAATTCACCTTTAAACCAAGCATGAACACGTGACCACACATCTTTCACGCCCTCACCCTTTTTACTTTCTTTACTCACTTGTTCAGTTTCTTGCATGCCATAATGCAGTAAGCCAACAACAGTTGCGTATGTTGGATCATTTACATATTCCTTTAACCCTTCAATATTGAGTGGACAAGCAATACGTACTGGCATTTGAAAAACTTCTTCTGCGAACTCAACGACACCTTCCATTTTTGCGGTGCCGCCTGTTAACACGTAACCTGCTGCGATTTGATCTGCCAAACCACTTTCTCTAATCTCTTCTTGAATTAACTCAAATAATTCATGGTACCTTGGTTCAACGACTTCCGATAAAGTATGACG
The DNA here is from genome assembly GCF_057543495.1 of Colwellia sp. SU-HH01217. Lineage (NCBI taxonomy): Bacteria > Pseudomonadati > Pseudomonadota > Gammaproteobacteria > Alteromonadales > Colwelliaceae > Colwellia > Colwellia sp. SU-HH01217. Next base: position 223,093 of record NZ_BAAJLX010000004.1, read on the forward strand.
AGACATTGAACGTGCGGGCCTTCCACCAACACTTGGGACTTCAATATTTTCTTCCATGCTTACTAATTGTTTCAACGCACAGGCATATTGCACTTTGATCTCTTCGGCGTGGCTAAGCGGAGTTCTAAAAATTTTAGCTATGTCACTAGTTACTTGGTTACCTGCAACCGGTATTACAGCGGTATGGCGTAAAGCCCCACCGGTAAACACAGCGATATCCATAGTGCCTGCGCCCATATCAATAACGCAAATACCTAATTCTTTTTCATCTTCGGTAAGCACTGAATAACTTGAGGCTAAAGCTGAAAATATCAATTGATCTGCAGCTAAATCACAACGTTCTACACATTTAACTATGTTTTTCGCCATGTCGTTGGCACAAGTAACAATATGTACTTTGGCTTCCATTCGAACGCCCGACATGCCAATTGGACTTTTTATGCCATCTTGACAATCAATACTGTACTCTTGAGGCAGCACATGTAGCATTCTACGTTCAGCAGAAATTGGAACAGAGCGCGCGGTATGAATAACGTTATCAACGTCTTCTTGTGTTACCTCGTTGTCGTTCACTGGCACCATACCGTTTTCATTTTGACAACTGATATGCTTGCCCGAAATGCCTAGATAAATTGAGCTAACACGACAATCCGCCATTAATTCGGCTTCATTAACCGCACGTTGGATAGACTGAATAACTAAATTCAAATCGTTAACGCCGCCTTTGTCCATGCCTCTAGCTGGCTGATTGCCTACACCAATGATACTTAATTTATTATCAGGCGTGATCTCGCCGACAGCTACCGAAATCTTTGAGGTTCCGATATCTAATCCGACAACTAGGCTTCTTTCTGTTATTTTTGACATATTATTTCAATTAATCACTTGCGATAAACGCATTAAGCTCTTTGTTTTTTATTCTTTGTTTCTGCCGTTTTCCAACCGACAGCAACGCCCGTATCATACCGTAAATCAACATAATTAACTTGCTGATTATCTTCTTTATTTTCTTTCAGTGTTGGATAGACATCCATAAAACGTTGTATACGTTCAATGCGATCTTCTCGACCTAAATTCAACATCACTCCGTCGTTTAACGTTAACTGCCAAGAAAAACGTTCTGATAACACCAATTCATCAATCGCTAAATCGCTAAAGTTAAGCAAACGATTTAGGTTGTTAAAATTTTCTAATGCTACATTTTCAGTACCTTCTGGCCCAAAAAACTGAGGTAAGCCTTCCTTTATTCGCGATAAGTCCGCTTGAAAAGTTTTCCCTTCAGTATTGATCAAAAACTCACCATTCCATTGTGCTACTGGTGATTGATCAACCACATAAATTTTCAATTCGTTCGGCCAATGTTTACGCACTGACACTGAGTACACCCAAGGAAGTTGAGCCACTTGCTGTTGTACTTCATTAACATTAACTTGAAAAAAATTACCTAAATCAATGTTCTCCACCGCTGTTTCAATATCTTCTCTGATGGTAAATGGCATTTCGCCACTAATCACTAATGAAGTTACTGGAGCACCTTCTTCTGCAATAACTTTTTCGGTAATTAACCAACTGCCTACGAATAAACTGATGATAACTGCTACAAAAAAGCTGACCCCTAGCCAAAATGACCAGTGTACTTTTTCGTTATCAGTTAAAGCATCGTTAGTCGTCATACTAATTAACACCTTGCTTATAGTTACTTTTGCTTTGTTGACTAAGTCCAATAATTTCACAAACTAGTTGGCAAAAATTCAAGCCATAAACTTTTGCGGCTTTGGGCACTAATGACGTTTGAGTCATACCCGGTACCGTATTAATTTCTAGAAGTTGCCAATCACCTGCTTGATTACGCATAATATCTACACGACCCCAGCCTTTTGCACCTGTTGCTTTAAATGCTTGTAAAGCGAGTGTTTGAATAGCTTGTGTATCAGCAGCATTTAAATCACAAGGGCAATGATATTGCGTTGTAGTCGACTGATATTTCGCTTGGTAATCGTAAAACTCTCTTGGCGTTTCCATATGAATAACAGGAAGCGCATTATCGCCTAATATTGCTACGGTATATTCAGGGCCAGTGATCCACGCTTCAACGAGTACTTCACTGTCAAATTTAAAAGCTTGCGTTAACGCATCAAACAATTGTTCAGGAGTTTCTGCCATTGCCATGCCGATACTAGAACCTTCATTCGCAGGCTTAACCATAACCTTACCCTGCAATTCACTTAAAATTTTCACGGTGTCAGCTTGCACAAAGCTTGTTTTATTAACCACTTTAAAAGGCGCTGTCGGTAAGTTAAGCGCTTGAAATATTTGCTTACTGCGCGTTTTATCCATTGATAACGCTGAGCCTAATACATCAGAACCAGTATAAGGAATACCTAAATACTCTAATGCACCTTGAATACAGCCATCTTCACCGCCTCTGCCGTGCAGCGCAATAAACACTCGATCTATATCTTGGTTTTTTAGTTCGGTTAATTCGAAGTGTTGAGTATCAAATAACACAACATCAAATCCAGCTTCACGCAAACCTTCAGCCACCGCTTGGCCTGATTTTAAAGAAATCTCTCTTTCAGCGGAATTTCCGCCGTACAATACCGCAATTTTTTCCGATGTTGTATAAGCTGCGAGAGTCATTATTGTACTTCCTTCGATTTATTGGTTGTTAATAAATCATCTTCAATTAATTCTCGTGCAACAGTTCCAATATTTCCTGCACCTTGGGTAATCACCATATCGCCATCTTGTAATTGAGCTGATATCAGTTGAGGGAGTTGTGCGGTATCGCTCACATAAATAGGCTCTACTTGACCACGTTGGCGAATAGAACGCGCTAAACTTTTACTGTCGGCTGACACAATAGGCGTTTCTCCTGCTGCATAAACATCGAGTAAAAATAAACAGTCCACTTGTGATAACACTTCAACAAAGTCTTCGTATAAGTCACGAGTTCTAGAATAACGATGAGGCTGAAACACCATCACTAATCGTTTCTCGGGCCAACCATTTCTCATGGCGGTTATGGTTGCTTTGACTTCACTAGGGTGGTGACCATAATCATCAACTAGAATCATCTGCCCAGCATCTGTTGATAACTCAGCTAATTGTTCAAATCGGCGACCAATGCCAGCAAACCCTTTTAACGATTGTTTTATTGCTAGATCTGAAACTCCTTCATCTTTTGCAACGGTAATCCCCGCTAGCGCGTTTAATACATTGTGTTGCCCAGGTAGGTTTACGCTCAACTCTAAAGGCTTCTCTCCAGCCACTTCAACGGTAAAGTAACTTACTCCACCTTTTTGTTTGTACTGTGTGGCTCGTACATCGGCATCTTCTGAAAAACCATAAGTGATCACGTGTCGAGCTATTCTAGGTAATATTTCTCTCACAATGGGATTATCGATACACATAACCGCAAGACCATAAAACGGCAAGTTATGTAAAAATTCAATATAGGTATCTTTTAATTTTTCAAAGTCACCTTGATAAGTTTCCATATGGTCAGCATCAATATTGGTCACTACTGCCACCATAGGTTGTAAATGTAAAAATGACGCATCACTTTCATCGGCTTCTGCAATTAAATAACGGCTAGTGCCTAAACGTGCGTTTGTGCCAGCACTATTTAATAAGCCACCAATAACGAAAGTAGGATCGAGTTTATCTTCTGCAAAAATACTGGCGATTAAACTGGTCGTTGTTGTTTTGCCATGAGTCCCCGCAATGGCTATGCCGTGTCTAAAACGCATTAGTTCAGCTAACATTTCGGCACGTCTTACCACAGGAATACGGTTTTCATTAGCTGCGACTAATTCTGGGTTGTCTTGGCTAATTGCCGTAGAAACCACAATAACACTTGCGCCTTTAACGTTGTCACCCGAATGGCCAATGACAATTTCAGCGCCTAAACTTGATAAACGTTTAACCACTTGGTTTTCGCTTAAATCTGATCCAGAAACTTGATAGCCTTCATTTAATAAAACTTCTGCAATGCCACCCATACCTGCACCACCAATACCAACAAAGTGAATACGCTTGACTCGACGCATTTCTGGTATTTTAATTGGGCCGGTTGTATTACTGGCGATTTTTTTACTAAATATAGACATTACTTCACTCATTTTTTCACCACACTTTGACAAATTTGTGCAACTTTCATCGTTGCATCAGCATGGGCTGCGTCATGTGCCGCTTTGGACATAGACTGGATAACTTTATCTGAGACAAACAAACTATTAAGCATTTGGGCTAAAGTCGTTCCATTAAATTCTTTTTGAGACAATAATTTAGCCGCACCACAATTGACTAAATACATGGCATTTTTAGTTTGATGATCGTCAACAGCGTGTGGCAAAGGTACAAAAACAGCAGGTTTGGCCGCCATGGCTAATTCAGACACAGTTAATGCACCTGCTCGACAAACGACAACATCTGCCCATTGATACGCGCTGGCCATATCATCAATAAACTCACTTACTTTTACTCGCTCACCTAACAGACCATATTGTTCGTAGCTGGCTAAAACTTTCTCTTCATTTCCAGCACCCGTTTGATGCCAAACATCAATATTCTGGCGCTTAATTTGATTCATTGCTTGTGGGACAACTTCATTTAAAATTTGCGCTCCTAAACTGCCACCAACCACTAAAACTTTTTTACTTACTGCAGGCTGTGTTGGCGCAACATTCTCTATGGCAATAATATTGCTACGTAAAGGGTTACCGACAACTTGGTATTTAGTACTCGCTTTAAAAGCACTGGGAAACGCTGCCAACACTTTCGTGGCTAAATACGCCAAATATCGGTTTGTCATGCCCGCAACAGCATTTTGTTCATGTAACACTAATGGAATACTTAATAACCAAGCAGCTACACCACCAGGTCCACTTGCGTAGCCTCCCATTCCTAAAACAACATCAGGTTTTATTGCGCGCAATATTTTAATAGACTGCACAATAGATTGCATTATTTTAAATGGTATTTTTAACCATGTTTGCCAACCTTTATTTCTAAAGCCCGCAATATTAACGAACGAAATAGGATAGCCATACTCTGGTACTAATTCTGCTTCCATCCGCTTTTCTGTGCCAAGCCAGTGAATATTCCAGCCTTGCTCTTTTAAAGCTTGGGCAACAGCAAGCCCAGGGAAAATATGTCCGCCTGTGCCACCGGCCATAACCAATAATGTTTTTTTATTTTCAGAGCTTGTGTTACTCATTAACAAGCTCCTGTGCGGTAATATTTTGTGTTGATTCTAATAATTTGCTCTTTGATTTTTTGCGGCCTTTTGTACTAGTTGCTTGAATACTTTGTAATCGTAATTCGTGATCAATTCTGATTAAAATAACCACGGCTATTGTCATAATGATCATAGAACTGCCACCATAACTAATTAATGGCATGGTTAAACCTTTAGTTGGCACCATACCTGCACTTGCGCCAACATTAACTGCAGCTTGGAAGCAGAACCAAATTGCGATTGCGTAAGCAAAAAAACCTTCAAAATATTTCTCTTTAGATAAAGCCTTTCTGCCAAGCACTAACGCTTTGTAAACCAAAACAAAACTTAACAGTAAAATAACGGCGATGCCGACAAAACCAAACTCTTCAGCTAATACCGCCATAACAAAATCAGTGTGCGCTTCTGGTAAGTACTCTAACTTTTGAATGCTATTACCTAAACCTTGACCAAGCACTTCGCCACGCCCATAAGCCATTAACGATTGGGTTAGCTGATAACCACTGCCAAAGGGATCTTGCCATGGATCCATAAAACTTGTAATTCTACGCCAACGATAGGGTTCGAAAATAGCCAATAATGACAAAGCAGTAACACCAACAGTGGCAACACTGACAAATTGCCATAATTTTGCACCAGCCAAAAACAATAAACCAAATGTTGTCACAAACATCACAATAATGGTGCCTAAATCTGGTTGAGCAAGTAACATAATTGCTAATAAAAAGAACACGATAAGTGGCTTAATAAAACCTTTTAAGTTTTCCATTACTTCATCGCGTCGACGCACTAAATAAGCAGATAAATAACAAAAGAAAAACAATTTTGCAGGTTCTGCTGCTTGAATAGTTATCGGGCCGATGGCAATCCAACGGGTCGAGCCATTGACTGAGCGACCAATAAGTAACACCACTAATAATAAAAACATGCCTAACAGTAGCAATGCACCGCTATTTTTTTGCCACCAGCTCATCGGAATTTGCAAGGCGATAGCTGCAATGCCAATACTTAAAACAATATAAATTCCATGACGGAGTACAAAGTGAAATGGATTGCCAAATAAGCGCTCTGCTACTGGCATTGACGAAGTCGCAACCATCACTAAACCAATCATGTACATAGCAATGGCAAGAATCACAAAACTTCTATCAAATGTGGCGACTTTGGCGTGCTCATTTGCTAGCCACTCCGATAAGTTAGGAATTTTAGTAAAGCGTAAAGTATCAGCTAAACTATTCATTAGCCCACCGCCTTAAATTCTTGAACTGCATCAATAAAAACCTGACCGCGTTGAGCAAAGTTTTTGAACATATCTAAACTTGCGCAAGCAGGTGATAACAAAACTACATCTTGTGAGCGAGCAATTTTTCGGGCTTCAATAACTGCTTGTTCAAGTGATGAGACTTGAATACTATTTTGACAAAGATTAGCTATTTTATTGCCATCTTTTCCTATGGTTATCACATGATTTACATGCGCTGAAATAGCCGCTTGTAATGGTGTGAAGTCTGCGCCTTTACCTTCACCGCCAGCAATCAGTATTAACTGCTCTGTTGGTTGCATTATTTTTGAAAAACCAGTTATCGCCGCTAAAGTAGCGCCAACATTGGTTGCTTTTGAGTCGTTAATCCAAACAATATTGTCTGCACTTTCTATTTTTTGGCAACGATGTGCTAAGCCTATAAAGCCGCTTAAGTTATCGACCATAGCGGTTAACGACCAACCTGCACTGTAACCCAAAGCTAAAACAGCAAGATAATTCAAGGCATTATGAATACCTGCCAGAGGCAAATCATTTATCGCAATTAATGGTTGATCGCCAAACATTAAGTGATTTTTTTGCTCAATTATCGCAATACCAAAATGACCTTGTTCAGGTGTATCGCTGCCAAATGAAAGCACCTTAGTTTGTTCGTTAGTCGACTCCGACTTAGCGTTTAGATCTGCCATTAAACCTGGCATTAAGTAAGTCGCGCTATCATCACGATTAAAAATAGCGGTAGCACTTTGTAGGTAAATACTTTGTTTAATGGCTTGATAGTTTTTCATCGTTAAATGACGATCTAGGTGATCGTCACTCACATTGAGCACTGTCGCTGCAATGGCTTTCATGCTTTTAAGGGTTTCGAGCTGAAAGCTGGATAACTCTAGCACTAACATTTCAATATTTTGTGTCGATGTGTTCGCGGTATTTATATCATCGCCATCAACACTTTTTGTTAGGTGATCTAACACTGGTACACCAATATTGCCGCCTAGTTCAGTTTGATGTCCCAATGCTTTACCAAGGTAAGCAAGTAACGACACTACTGTTGATTTACCGTTTGAGCCGGTTACTGCCAAAATAGGTGTCGATGTTAAACGGCAATAAAGCTCTACATCCCCCCAAATTAAACAATTGGCACTAATGGCTTTTGCAATAACTGGCTCTGTTAAATCAACCCCTGGACTGGCTAAGATAATTTCTGCTTGAGCAATGAGTTTTTCATCCCAGCATCCCACTGATAATTGTGTTTGTGGGTAGTTTTTCTTAAATTCAGTAGGCTCTACTAACGGCTGTTCACGGCTATCATTTACTGCAAAAGAGATATTATGTTTCTTTAAGAATCGCGCACAGGAAAGCCCCGTAAGCCCAATGCCTAAGATTAATACCTTTTTCTCTCGTAACAATGAGAGTGTTGCTTGCGATAGTTGTGTCATTACTGTTGCTAACTTTTCCTATTACTAGTTTTAACGAAGCTTTAACGTGGCTAAACCAATTAAGACTAAAATCAACGAAATTATCCAAAAGCGAACAATCACGCGGGGCTCTGGCCAACCTTTAAGCTCATAATGATGATGAATAGGTGCCATTCTAAATATTCGCTGCCCCCTCATTTTGTAAGAGCCTACCTGTAGAATTACCGATAAAGTTTCCATAACAAAAACGCCGCCCATAATAAAAAGCACTAATTCTTGTCGCACTAAAATGGCGATAACTCCCAACGCAGCTCCTAAAGCTAAAGATCCCACATCTCCCATAAACACTTGTGCAGGATAGGTGTTGAACCATAGAAAGCCTAAACCTGCTCCTACCATTGCCGTACAAACAACAACAAGCTCACTCGTTAGCGCAATATGAGGAATATTTAAATAAGAGGAGAAGTTAGCGTTGCCTGTCATGTAAGCGAAAATAGCAAATGCTCCAGCAACCATAATGGTTGGCACAATAGCTAAACCGTCTAACCCATCGGTTAAGTTAACCGCGTTACTGGTACCAACAATGACAAAATAACTAAAGACAATATAAAAAATACCCAATTGAGGTAATACATCTTTTACAAAAGGGATCAGTAATGAAGTTTCTTCGGGGCTTTGGGCAAACTGATATAAAAAAATTGCCGTCACTAATCCTGCCACTGTTTGCCAAAAGTACTTCCAACGAGCAATTAAACCATTAGAGTCTTTCCTGATCACTTTACGATAGTCATCAACAAAACCTATAATGCCAAAGCTAACGAGCACAAAAAGCACCACCCATACATAGGTATTCGTTAAATCTGCCCACAATAAAACACTAACCACAATTGAAGCTAAAATTAATATGCCGCCCATGGTTGGAGTGCCAGATTTAGACAAATGGCTTTCAGGTCCATCGTCTCTAACCGTTTGTCCAATTTGCATTGTTTGTAAATAGCGAATTAATTTCGGCCCAAAATACAACGAAAGCGTAAGTGCCGTTAACGTACTAATAATGGCTCTGAATGTAAGATATGAAAATACATTGAATGCCGAGAAATATTGAGTTAAAAACTCACCAAGCCAAAGTAACATTAGATAGACGCCCCATTATTATTTTTATTTTCAAGAGTGGTTGTCGATGCATTGTCCGTATTAGCTGTAACATCCTGTTTTAAGTTAATAATATCGGCAACAACATTTTCCATATGCGCACTACGTGATCCTTTAACTAAAATTGACACGTTTTGTTTTTCATCTGCTACCAACGTATTTAATGTCCGCATTAATTGCTCTCTAGAGCTAAAATGTAAGCCTTTTCCATGTTTCCCCGAAAGTATGTCAAATGCATCAGAACTACTTTGACTTAACACGCCTAGTGTTAGTAAATAGTCGATGCCTTGTTTGTGAGCATGTTCACCCACTTCTTGATGGTAACTTCTAGCCACTGAGCCCAATTCGCCCATATCACCTAGAATTAAAATACGTAGTCCTTGATAATTAGCGATTAATTCGGTCGCCGCTTTAACTGACTCAACATTAGCATTGTAAGTATCATCAATTAGTTTAAAGCCTTCGTTTAATTGGTGTATATTCAGTCGCCCTTTAACAGGTGACATTTGTGCAAGCCCCAGTTGAATGTCGTCTAAGCTGGCACCAAATTCTAATGCAATTGCCGCAGCAGCTACTGCGTTACAAACATTGTGTTTGCCCGGTAGAGTTAATTCGATATAAGTACTACCTAAATTACTGTTAAGGGTAAAACTTGCACAACCATTATCATTTAAGGTTACTGCGCTAGAATATACTTTGGGTTGTTCATCAACATTACTATCAAGACTATTTTCAACTGCTGGCTGACATGAAAAACGACAAACGTTTTTATCAACTAAACGCCACTGCCATTTATGTGCATATTTTGAGTCTTGATTATAAATTGCTACGCCATTTTGAGGTAAGCCTTCGAATATTTCACCCTTCGCTCTAGCCACACCACATAAATCTCCAAATCCTTCAAGATGAGCGGCGGCGATGTTATTGATTACGGCAACATCAGGTTTCACTAAATCAGTGGTATAAGCTATTTCACCTAAATGATTCGCCCCCATTTCAATAACAGCAAAGTCATGCTTTTCCTCAAGACGTAATAGCGTTAAAGGCACACCAATATCATTATTGAAGTTACCTTTAGTTGCTAACACACAGCCTAAGCGTGACAATATTTCTGACACCATTTCTTTAACCGTGGTTTTACCGCTGCTACCAGTGATACCAACGGCCTTAGGTGCCACACGCTGTTTCACATATGCCGCAATTCTTCCTAATGCGATACGAGTATCTTGAACCACAATTTGCGGAACAGTCACTTGATAGTCTGGAGTCGGTTCAATAAAATGGTCAACAATAACGGCACTACAACCAAGCGATTCAACTTGTTTAACAAATTTATGCCCATCAAAGTTAGGCCCTTTAAGTGCGAGAAAAACTTCACCTGTTTTAAGTGCTCTGCTGTCTGTGATAATTTGTTTAATAGTTAACTCACCTGAATTATCAAGTGGACTTACCAAAGAGCCATCTACTGCATGGGTGAGTTCAGATAATGTTAATTCAATCATAGTGTGCTCTCACTTTTGAAAAAACTACTGACAATGTCTCGCTCGTTATAGGCAATTTTTTTATCACCGATAATAATGTAATCTTCATGACCTTTACCGGCTAATAAAATAAAGTCGTTGATTTTTGCATGAGCAAGCGTTGATAAAACGGCTTGTTTTCGATCTAACATAATAGTGACTTTTTCACCAACTCTGCAGCCTGATAGAATATCACTGACGATCATTTCTGGGGCTTCGCTTCGTGGATTATCATTGGTGATAACGATATGATCTGCAAATTTCTCAGCTATTTCGCCCATTAATGAACGTTTACCTTTGTCTCTATCACCACCACAGCCAAACACCACCCATAAATCACCATTACAATGTAAGCGACATGCTTTTAATGCGTTTTCTAGCGCATCGGGTGTATGGGCGTAATCAACAATTGCCGTTGACATATTTGGCGCAGTAAAAGTTTCCATTCGGCCAATTATTGGTGTAAGACTAGCTACACTTTGCGAAATATCGTCTAGCGAAACTTTCTCGGCTATCAATACCGCTATTGCCGCTAATACATTGTCAATATTAAAGTCAGCCATTAATGGGCTGTTTATTTCAATATCGCCTAAATGTGTTGATAATAAAAAGCACACACCCGTTTGATGATGTTTTATGTTGTTAGCTTTAACGTATTGTTGATGCTCACCTTGCTCAAATGAGCGCCCGTAGACTATAACGTTCTGCGTTTTAGGCCAATTATTCAACCATTGTTGGGCCATAGCATCGTCGCCATTGACAATCGCTATTTGCCCAATTTCTCCCGTAAAAATCGCGCGTTTAGCTTGTGCGTAATTTTCCATGGTTTGATGATAATCAAGGTGATCACGAGATAAATTAGTAAAAATGGCAATGTTAAATAGATCCGCCGTTACTCTACGTTGATCTAATGCGTGCGAAGAGACTTCCATAGCAACATGGCTTATCCCTTCATTAGCAAATTTAGCTAATAAATGAGTTAATTGTGTCGCTCCTGGCGTAGTATTATTCAACGGCGTTAGCTGTTCTATTTTTCCTGCGCCATTAGTTCCAATTACCGCAGCCGAACGTTTAGTTGCATCAAGCAATTTGGCAATTAATTGGCTAGTGCTAGTTTTACCATTAGTGCCTGTAATGCCAATCATAGACATATTTTTTTGTGGCTGTTGATTATAAGATGTCGCAAAAGAAAACAATAAACGATTAAGTTGATAGAACTGAACAATTGCAATTTGCTTATTCGCCTGAGCTAACTTAAGGGATGAGTTCGTCGCTTTTCTCCACAGTACATTTCCGTGCTGTTGAGCATTTTTACATTCTGCAACAACAAGCAATGCACCTTGTAAGATAGCCTCGTCGATGTATTCGCGACCGTCTTGTTGACTACCGATTACTGCGCAAAAAATGTCACCTAAGCGTAGTTCTCTGGTGTCGTTTATCAGTAAATTTTGCTCCGATGTTGTTTGACTAAGTTGTTTAAGATAGTCGGCAACATCGGTATTGGTGTTAAAGTTTTTATTTGCACCAAATTCTGCCAAAGCATCAAGAATTGAGAAAGAATTAGACATGATCTCGCCCCTTTTCTTTCTTTTGCTTTGACGGTTTTGTTAACTTTTTATCATTCGATTTTAGGGTATGACTAGCAACACTTTCAGCGTCTGGTGCAACATTTAATACCCTTAAAGCGCCTTTCATTACACGAGAAAATACAGGCGCAGCCACTTCACCGCCATGGTATAAGTCGCCACCGGGCTCATTAATCACAACAACAACAGCAAGTTCTGGTGCAGAAACTGGCGCTATACCTGCAAATAAACCAACATAGTCATTACCATAACCACCGGCAATAGATTTTCTACTAGTGCCTGTTTTACCACTAACACGATAACCTTCAACTTTGGCTCTTGGCGTATGTTTATCAACTACCGCTTCGAGCATTTCTACAATATCTTGACTATATTCAGCGGAATAAACTCTTTCTTCAATTGCATAATCAGAACGAACTTTATCTTGTTTAACAATTGTTAATGGTCGTTTCATACCACCATTAGCTAATGTGGTATAAAAACGGGCAAGCTGCAGTGGAGTAATAGCTAAGCCATAACCAAAAGATAGTGTTGCTAATTCAAATTTTGACCAACGATGACGATCAGGCATCATGCCTGTACTTTCGCCAATTAACCCTGTGCCGGTATCACTGGCAAACCCTGCTTCAAAAAATTTATCCAATAAATAATTTTTAGGCACTGAAAGTGCTAATTTTGCTGTTCCCATATTCGAGGAGTGCACTAGAATTTCTTCTAAGCTTAAGTTACCGCGGTTAATAGGATCGCTAACTCGTCGGCCACCTAAACGCATCCAGCCAGGGCTTGTGTTAATAATATCTTTTGATTTTGCTGAGCCAAACTCTAACGCTGTTAATACTGTTAATGGCTTCATAGTAGAACCCGGCTCATAAACATCAGTAATGGCGCGATTACGAAAACGATGCATAGCAGTATTTCGACGATTATTAGGGTTGTACGATGGGCTGTTAACCAAAGCTAAAATTTCACCCGTATGGATATTAGTAACGACTACCGAACCTGACGTTGCTTTAAAAGCCTGTACTGCTCCTTTTAACTCTCTATAAGCGATGGCTTGAATACGTTGATCAATACTTAACGTTAAATCTTGTGGTTCTTTAGATTTTTCTTCAGCAAGAATTTCAATTTTACGACCTTTAGCATCTTTACGGTATCGTTTGGTGCCATCGGTCCCTGTTAGTAGACTATTGTAAACACGTTCAATCCCTTCAATGCCTTTGTCATCTACATTGGTAAAACCAACAATATGTGAGCTTATTTCACCCGTTGGGTAAAAGCGTTTTGACTCTTTTCGTAAATGAATCCCTGGAATTTTTAATTCTTTAATGTATTTTGCCATTGCAGGCGATACTTGACGTTCGATATAAACAAAACGCTTTTTAGGGTTTCGAACAACTCGATTAGTTAATTTATGTACATCTTGCCCTAATACATCAGCTAATGCGTTCCAGTGCTCTACCATAGCTAATGCGTTATTTTGCATTATAATTTTAGGATCTGCCCAAACAGTTTCCACAGGCACGCTGATCGCAAGTTCAGTACCATTTCTATCAACAATGTTCCCACGCTGAACTGTGTGTTCTAGGGTACGAATTGAACGCATATCCCCTTGTTTTTTAAGCATGTCAGGTTCAACAATTTGGATAAAAGCCGTTCGACTAAGCAAAGCAAGATAAATTAAAACAATAACAACCATCACCACGTAAAAACGCCATGTTGCTGTTGTCGGCATGTTCTTAGCTGATTTAGCCTTGCCTGATTGTTTAGTTACTTTTTCGCTCATTTATATAGTCTCTAACTTTCCTCTATTACTTCTTTGTTAGCTCTGGAAGTGAAATAATCACTTCGGTTTTAATTGTTGGTCTTTTCATATTCAATAGTTTTTCAGCTTTGCTTTCTATGGCGCTATGTTCAGCTAAACTGTTTTGTTCTAATAATAAGTTGCGCCATTCAATATCAAGTTCATCGCGCTCTGTTAGTAGTACTTCTAAACTACTGGTGCTTTGACGATTTAAATGTGTAAAATAAATCACTGAAAAAGCAGAAATCACTACTAGCATTAATAAAACATAAGTAACGATATGTCGTTGTAAATCTTGTAATATATCAACAACTAAAACTGTTTTATTTACTGCCATAACAATAAGTTAATGCCTTACCTAGGCAATCGTTGTGCAATACGTAGCACCGAACTTCGTGAGCGAACATTCACTTCAACTTCATTTTTGCTTGGTTTTAATCGGCGCCCTATTAAGGCTAATTTTTTGCCTTTTTGTAATTCTTCTTCTGTTACTGGTAAACCCCTTGGTACGGTTTTACCTTGCGAGTGTTTTTTCATAAACTGTTTAACTAAACGATCTTCTAAAGAGTGAAAACTAATCACGACTAAACGCCCTTTTTCAGCTAACACGCTCAAAGAAGCTGCAAGCACTGTTTCGATTTGCTCAAGCTCGCTATTAATGTACATACGAATAGCTTGAAAGCTCCGAGTAGCAGGGTGCTTTTTAATTTCTCGTTGAGGGGCAGTCGTTTTAATTAACTTGGCAAGTTCGCTGGTACGGGTTAGCGGAGATTCGTCTCGCGAGTCGACAATAGCATTAGCAATGCGCCATGCATGTTTTTCTTCACCAAAAGTTCTTAATACCCAAGTGATATCTTCCACATCAGCAACGGCAAGCCATTGAGCTGCAGTTTGTCCACGCGTTGTATCCATACGCATATCTAAAGGGCCATCTTTCATAAAGCTAAAGCCACGTTCAGCTTCATCCAATTGCGGTGACGACACACCTAAATCAAGTAAGACACCGTCAATTTTTTCAGTTAATTGATGTTTTTCAACAATAGTTTCTAGCTCAGCAAAGCCATGATGTTCAATGGTAAAACGAGGATCATTTTTAAATTTTTCTGCGGCAGCAATCGCACTAGGATCTCGATCAATTGCAATTAAACGACCTTGTTCTGATAATTTAGACAAAATAACGGCTGAGTGTCCACCTCGACCAAATGTGCAATCGATATAACAACCATCAGGTTTTATTGCTAAACCATCAACAGCTTCTTCAAGCAAAACTGATATATGTGAACTGTCTTTTGGTATGCTTGTTGTCATAAGTATTTATCGATTATTTTATTTAAATTTATATTTATATTTACTCTCACTGAGTAACGCTTGTTCTACCTTGGCTTATACTAAATTAGCTATTACAGCTGTAAATCAAGTAAGCGCTCTGGTAATTCAATCTCATTAGGCTCTATACTACTTATGTCTTGCTGCATTTGAGCTTGCCATGCGGCTTCACTCCAAATTTCAAACTTCCTTAACTGCCCAACTAACATCACGCCTTTTTCTAAACTGGCATGCTGTCTTAGTGGACCTGATATCAGTAAACGACCATTTTTATCCATTTCACAGTCTGATGCGTTACCCAGCAATTTTTGTTGGGCTAAGCGCTCGGCTCTATTCATGCTTGAAAGTTCACACAATTTAAGCTCAATTTCTTCCCACTCAGCTAAAGGATAAAGTAATAAACAGGGGTATTGCAGATCAATGGTACACACCATTTTTCCTTGGCAATCGGCAAGCAGCTCTTCACGGTACCGAGTGGGTACTGTGATTCGACTTTTACTATCGAGTGTAATTGCGCTAGTGCCTCTAAACATAAACCCTTTTTTTGCTCTTATTAATTATCGACTTTAATCAAATTATATGAGGTAAGATCCACTTTTACCCACTTTTTACCACATTGATACAGTTTAGTGATTAAAGTAAAGCCTTGTCAAGCAAAGTTTCATTAAAATGATCCTGCTAGAGTGCAAGAAAATTAAGGGGTTTAGCGAAGTTTATGAAATTGTGGAACTTTGTGGATCTCTATCCCAAGAAATGTATTTTAAACACTTAGTTTTTAGTTTTTAACACATAGGAGTTGCTGGTTTTGGTGTCAGAAGTGGAAGTCGGTGAACCTAAAACGATTAATCGCTCACTTTTTCAATTAAATATTACAATAATTTATCAACCTGTTTATCAATGGCAATCATAATAACAGACAACTAAGAGATACTCTTATCGTTTATTACTCAAGTTACAATTTATCACAATTACAAATATGACATTAGCTCGCACATTATTTATTTGCTAACTACAATATTAGTTGCCAACATTTACGTATATGCATAATACTAGGTAATAATAGGATTAGTTTAAGGATTAAATATGATAACACTCACACAGTTAACGGAATTACTCGGATGGGCGAGCGTACTCAATATTAGCATTCTAATTTTTGCTACACTCGTTTTCTCTATAATGAAAACCACAGTCTCTGCAATACACAGTAAAATGTTTAATATTTCAGAAAACGAGCTATCGATTATTTATTTTAAATACTTAGCAAACTATAAAATACTGACTACTGTATTTATATTAGTCCCTTATATTGCTTTAAAAATAATGGGCTAATAACTTTATTGCTCACCCTCAAGTTATACTTAGATTAAAATTAAGATTGATACTGCGCTTACTAAAATTCGATAAGAAAAGGAATAAATAATGATTGAAATGTTACCTGAAAGCCAAGGCGCAACAATAGGTGTTCGAGTATCTGGCAAAGTTGATAGCATTGAAGAAAATAAGTGGCTTAACATATTTAATTCACTTATTAGTGAACATAAGGTTATTAATACTCTCATTGTTTTAGATGGCAAAGTGGATGTTGATCTTGATGCGGCCTACGAAGACCTAAAATGGTTATTCAAGAACCTAAAGCACATCAATAAAATTGCCATTGTCTCTCAAAGCAAGGTATTAAGCTGGCTTGTCGCCGCCGACAGCCCTTTTGCTAAAATAGTAGGAATTGATGAAAAGCATTTCGAAAAACATGATTTAATGCATGCGTGGGAGTGGGTTAAAACGAAGTAGTCGTCGTTCAAAAAGAGAGTTAAAGCGTCTACTTTTAACGTATAATATTCAAGAGATTACTTTTTACTGTTATTAGGATTCACGTTAAGTAACACTTATGAATAAATTTAACTTGTTCGATCTACCGCATAATTTTATTTATCTAGCTTCTAAAACCCTTTTTTCTAGTATTCGTGGTGTTAAAAGCTTTTCCTGTTTGCAAATTACTTTTTTGATTGGAATTTACTTATACCTCCTTCCTGCTTTGGCTACAGCCTATCCCCTTGTTGAAAGTAAACGTTCATCTCAAGACATATTCGCCAAGTATGGTATATCAAAAGATATTGCAAAATTAGGGCTGAGTTCCCTTACACAAAGTGAAAATGTCGTTGAGCACGTTCATAGAGCAATAAATTATGACGGTAACACTCATCAATCAGAAGTGTTTCTAGTACAAAGCACTGATAAAAACAAAAATATTGATATTCGCATTAAATACAACCCCAAAAAATTAGATGCAGATGAAGATCTCATTGAACACATTGAGCAATTAACAAAAAATGAATATCTATTGAGGCAATATTCAAACAGCTACGACGAAAAGTCAGTACGTGTGTTCGAAAAAGGTGAAGACAAAGTCATTGTTCAATTTGATTATTCAAAATATGGGCTACCGCAAAATATTGCTTACTTTCGTTTTTTTAAAGTCTCGTTAACCATTATAAATAAAAAGTTATCTGAAATGGTCATCACCAATAGTCGACCTTTTTTATTGGATAGCTACTTGATTGATACTTACTCTCAAAAAATTACATTTACTACATTAAGCAATGGGCAGGTTATTGCGAATAATAAATCCATATCAGCACTAGGCCAAAAACACGGCAAACCTGCAAAGCTCATCACCCATATAAAGTTAGTATCATTATATAGTGATGAAGATGTTATCGTGCTAGAGCCTGAACTACTTGCAGAAGTTTCTGACCCAAGAATAAGAGAAGAGCGCGTACAACTTAATCGCACTTTTCCTTTAATGGCCGACTTAGTCAGGCGGCAAGGAATTGATGTACCCTTACCTTTTGGTATTTCAATGGCTTACAGAAAGCAAAATATGGATTTAGGTTTTACTAGCTTTAATGTAATGGGGATGAGTCTGGATGAGTTTTTTGATCCTGAACAGTCTTTGGGCATCATAGAAGCCGACAGTCTTTCTTTACGTGCCGATCTTAATATTTTTCCTTTTTGGAATGTTTACGCTATCGCAGGAGAGATAAAAGTAAAAGCTATTATTGACGCTGCTTACACCGGAAATATTCGTAATGTCTTTATTGACCGATTAGGCTCTGAATTTAAAGCAGATATTGCTTGTGGTATTGCTGAAAATGCAGGCTTACCTGTTTGTTCACCAGCCCAGGTAGACGTGCCGTTAGAACTGAATTATAAAATGCTTGGTGGTGGTACAACATTATCTGTGGGTTATCGAGAGTTTTTTGCCTCGTTAAACGCAACCTACACGGTAACCAAGTTAGACGGACAAAATTGGGGCAATGGTATATTTTTAGCACAACCTATTATTGGTTATCAGCTTGTTGATTATCGAGCACAATTTTTTGTCGGTGGCGAATATCAAGGACTGGGCTCTAATATGTCTGGCAACCTTGGCCATATAGGAGAATTGGAGCGTGACTTTACTTACGATGTTGGGGTATCACTTAAAGAGTGGGCTTACCTTGTGGGTATAAACAAGCAATTTGGTAAACATTACAATCTGTCTTTATTATTTAATAAAGGTAAAAGCCGTGATTCAATCACAGCTAACTTTAGTTATCGATTTTAATTCAAATTATATACATTTGAATTTCGCCAGTTTCTTATAGTACTGTATAGTTAATATCAATAAGGATATTACTCCTCATGAAGTAAGTAGTTTAAAAGTTAGTTACGTTGTTTATTTGCTTTATAACAATTTTAAGGAAAGATCATGTTAGATATGTTTGCCCTTCTTGTGATTTTCATCATTTTAACAATGGTTATATGGATAATCATAACCCTTGGCAGCCTCCCCGCAAAATTTGCCAGAGAAAATAATCACCCTCAAATAGCTGCAGTTAATACACTAGCTTGGCTTGGACTATTAACTTTTGGAATTTTATGGATTGCAGCACTCGTTTGGGCACAAATAAAATACCCAGAACAATCAAGCTCACTTGAACAACGTATAGCTGCACTTGAAGCAGCTCAACAAACTAAGGAAGTATAAGCATGATTGCCATTTTAATTTTATTCTACAGTAGCTTCTATTTTCTTTTTTTCAACAAAACTAAATGGCTTGCTAAAACGCCACGTAATATCTCCATTTTTGTCGGCTCTGGTGCTGTAATTATAGGCGCTATAGTTATTTCCTGGTATACCTATTCTCCAATGAGTAGCGATGCTCGTATTGTCCGCTACGTTATTCCAATTGTGCCTAACGTAAAAGGGCAAGTGACTGAAGTTTATGTACAACCGATGACTCCAATGAAAAAAGGCGAAAAGCTCTTTCAAATTGATTCAAGTATTTATCAATACAACGTCGATAAATTAGAAGCACAAGTCGAGCAATTTAAAGCACAGAAAAAATTAGCGGAAATCAATTTAGAGCGTGCAGATACCTTAATCGCTTCCAAATCGATTGCACAATCTAGTGTGGACACCTGGCAGGCAAATAAAGATATCGCAGTAGCGAGTATAAATTCAGCACAAGCTTCATTAAACAATGCGAATTGGCAACTTGAAGAAACTACCGTGCGCGCACCTCATGATGGTTACGTACCGAATATACAATTACGCCCTGGCAACTATGTGACCGCGATTCCTTTAGCGTCCTCAATGGCGTTTATTTCTGATGAGATCAGCGATGTCGTTGCAAGCTTTAGTCAAAGTGCTATCCGCTTAGTACAAGAAGGAGACCAAGTTGAAGTCGTTTTTAACACACTTCCCGGCCAAGTTTTCTCTGGTAAAGTGCGTTCTATAACTAAAGTGAGTAACCAAGCACAACTTGCTGCATCATCAGCCTTACCAACAATGAGTGGTGCACCAGTTAATGATCGTTGGGCAATTCGAGTGACTCTAGATGATGAACAACAGGCTAAAAAGTTACCCCAAGGTGCCGGTGGTAGTGTTGCCGTTTATACCAGTAAAGGCTTCCCTGTTCATGTGATCAGTAAAGTGACAGTGAGAATAAACGCTTGGTTAGCGTATTTAACTTCTCCATAGATACAAATATATAAGATATAAAGCCCTTAACCAGCTATTGAAGTGATTAAGGGCTTTTTTATTTCTTTTAATGAAAATCAGATTAGGATTTTTATAACCAATGGTAAGCGGGACTTACTGCGCGATTTGTTCAGCTTGCTGTTGTAGAAAAGCGGTTGCTTCATCTGAAAGACATCTGTTAGAAATATAGTTTCTTCCAAGGGAATGAATAACTAACCAACCTTGGGTGGTTGGCTCTAACTTTCTCACTTCCGACCACAGAATTACATGATTAACGTAGAAAGATTTGCTGGTAATTTTTTTTTCATTAATCGTTAATGTCATCTCAGCATTAGCGGCTTTACTCATCATTTGTCTAGCCAACCACCAGGGCTTTTTAAAACGAATACTTAAAGCTTCAAGTGCGCCAAGCGCGACGATAAACCATGCTGCATAAGGATTTACATTAGTAAACAGTAGAATAGTTAAACCAAAAATAGCCAAAACACCTGATTTAAAATAAACAGTTTTTGATGTATCAACAATTACCGACTCATCAAATGTTTCGCTGTAGTGACTTTTGTCGAGAATATAACTTTTAGAATATGAAAAAGGTGTTGTCATGAGTATTTAAGGTAAGTTGAAAACGATAGTGTAACCAGAACAGATATTCCTTGAAAGTTTTTTTAAGCTTTAATCTATTTTTAACCTTCCTTTAATAATACGCCTTGGGTAAAAACGTTCAAACACTTTACCTGATGTTTGAACGCCACCTTTGTCTCATAATATTTAATAAAGATGATTAGCTTGCAGTAGTTAAATCATCTAACCATTGATGAAAGTCTGCATCGTATTTTCTGCCCCAAGAACGTACAAGTTCTTGGTAGCCTTGCCAATCACCAACTCTAACTAAAGCTAACATTTGCTCAATATCATCGCGATTGTTTTCCATCATGTAACGCACCGCTAAATACCCCCAACGATAAACACGATCGCCGCCAGTATTTTCATTACTACTAGTATTAAAAAGCTCGCTTAATTGAAAGGTTTTTTCTGACGCCATTGCCACCGCTTTTAGGTTGTTATCACCATGCGCCATATATTCACCTAAGCCTTCCGCCCACCAAACAATATGAGGGTAACTTAAGTTAGGAGAAGGACAAAATTCAGGCCCTGCATGGTCGTCGTGTAAACCATTACAATAATCGCCATATTTATTAAAACGACCATCTAAATAATGCACGTACTCGTGACGTAAGTTCCAAATTTGTCCATCTCTTTCATAAGCAACGAATTCTGCTTGGTTATCAGGCTTGTCAGGATAACCTTCTAGATACATACCACCGTTGTTCGTTGGCATTGTAAAATGTGCTGTTGCGTATTTAACAAACTCCTCACGGCTGTGATATACATTCGCACGCATCGCTTGGTTATTGTCATCAGCAACTGGCTTGTTTTTTGTACCAAAAGTTTCGTGAAAGTGCTGTTCTTCACCAATAAGTATTTCACAGGCTTGTGCGATCATTTCGTCACTTAATGCTTGTGAACGAATAATAATGGTATCGTTACAATTGTGTACTTGTGATAATACTTCATCGACACTCGCCAAAACTTCAGTCACGTTATTTGAAGCAGCCGTCTCTAGAGTGTTGCTTGTATCTGTTTGATTATCTTTGGCAACAGGCGCTTCTTTTGCTGGTTCACAAGCGCTAATTAACCCTACACTTAGCATTAAGACTAATGCACTTACTTTATTTATTTTACTCATCATTACAACCTTACATTAAATATTGTATGCAATATATTAAAGATCACTCATAAAGTAAATGATTAGCCTGCGATTAGCGTATGTTCTTAGCTGCTGAGAGTTTTCTAAACAAACTCGGAAAAAATCGGTAAATAGTTGGCGCCCAATAACTCAACCCTTTTCCAATAATCACTTCATCTTTGTCAGCTTGAATGGCGCGCACTATTTTAGCAGCGCACTCATCAACTTTAATACCATGTTTAATTGCGTGGGAAACTTCCCCAAACACTTCACCACTTTCTGTCATAGAGTTTACTGAAATATTGGTTTGCACAAACCCAGGGCAAATGGTTAATACTTGAAGACCATTTTTACTTTCTTCTGCGCGTAAACAATCCATATAACCTAAAATAGCATGCTTAGAAGCGCTATAACCCGACATGCTTTGGCCGCCTACTTTACCGGCAACAGATGAAACCGTTACTATCATGCCCTTTTTAGCCGCAAGCATTTTCGGTATTACACATTGCGTTAAAGCGATAGTGCCAAAGTAATTCACTTCCATTACTTGGCGCTGCACACTCAGCTTTGTTTCTCTGGCAGTTCCTCGTTGTGCTACGCCGCCATTGTTAATTAAAATATCAATAGCATAGTTATCAATAATAGTTTGAACGTGCGCCGCTATGTTTTCAGGGTCAGATAAATCTAAAGGAAATACAATGTGTTGTTCAGTATTGATAAGTCGCGCTTTAAGTGCATTAAGTTTATCTTCATTTCGGGCTGATAAAATTAATTTAGCGCCTTTATTCGCACAAGCAATTGCTAGCGCTTCTCCTATGCCTGAAGAAGCGCCAGTGATCCAAATAGTTTTATGTGTAATGTTCATAGTGCTTTATGTTCCTATAAAAATTTATAAAGCTATTAAAGCACTTTCAAACACTTGTGTTAATCTTTGATCATTATTTCTTTATTGATGCTTAACCTCACTTTCTCTTATTAACATCAATAAATGCGCAGCACTCCAACTAAAGTTCGTTGCGCCTTGTACTTGACCCGTGACAGGATTGTAATTTTCACGAATTGCACCATTGCCCATTAAGCCTTGGGCATTATTAAATAATTTTTCAGACAATTTTTCTGCCTCATCAGTAAAACCATAGTTGTTAAGCGCTGTAATACCAAAATACACTTGATCTAACCAAACTCTGCCACGCCAATAAATATTTTGATCGTAGGCTGGGTTTGATTGAGAAGCGGTTCCAAGTGGCACAAAAGTGTTGAACTCTTTAGCATTTAACATTTGTAATCTTACTTGTTCTGCTTGAGAAGGTTCGGCAACATTAGCCCATAACGGGCTCCAGCCTTCAGGTCCTCGACCACGTTTTGTTAGTAATTTTCCTACACAACCTTCTGAATTTACTGCCTTGTTTTGAGTTATTTGTCGGTCATAATAAAAGCCTGTTTCACTATCAAAAAAGCATTGGTTTATTCGAGTCGCCAATTGCTTAGCCGCTTGTTGATAATTACTGGCCACTTTAGGTTTATTAAGTAATGCTGCCATTTGAGCTAGTAAAGACTTTTCTTGTGCAAGATAAGTATTCAGTTCTACTGATTCTTGGTTAATTGAAAACCCTAATAACTCGCCTTTATCATTGGTGTTTTCAAAAAACATCACCTGCCAATCTTTTCTCGCCTGTTTTAGATCGCCTTGATAATGTTTTTTGGCATAAGCCGCTAGCTGATTATTATCAATAAAACCAAAACGTGCCGCATTATCCATTCCGGATTCCCAACCCGCACCATGCTGAGCGCCAATATCTAAATCAAGATATTGCCCGTCATCAAGCACCGCTTTATATAGCGCCATGCCAGAACAAGCATATTGGCTAACGTCATTTTTAGCATCCGTCTTTACTTTCACTGAACAAGCTGAGAGTTGCTCTGCTAACTCTTTAACTGCAACCTGAGATGTTGAACCGTTGATGAAATTATTAGCATAGCTGACACTAAAGCTAATATGACCTTGTTCGTCGTTATGCTTAGAATGTTTAGTCGCGCCATATTCAATTAAACCATTCTGATTATGATCGCGATTTCTGTACCACCACTGATGATAAGCTTGAAGCTTAGGAAACATCTCTTCTATAAAGCTAATATCTTGTGTTTGAAGATAAATTTCCCATATCGCCCAACTCGCTAACGGCGGCTTAGTGTTTCGTTCATTCCAGTTGCCGCCATCGCCACCTCTTGCTTGGTCTTTATTATAAAATACTGCATCTATAACCATACCTTGATCTTGCGATCTCAGTGGATCGTTTTCCATCACTTGGTAATCAAACATCGCTCTGACATTGTTTTTTGCTAGTTCCGGATTAACACTGGCTAGCGCATACGCATGTTTCCAGGTATCCCATGCCCAAACGCCATTAAACCAACGAGCAGTTACCGACGGTGTTACGCTGTCATGCTTAATATTTCCTGCGGCACTTCGCCAATTTCCGATCAATGTTTCAATAGATTTTACCATCACTTTTTGCTGTTTTGGAGAAGCATTAATGCCCTTAAATGCTTTAGACAAGTAGCCTTGCCAACGCTGCTCAGACGCCTTAATGAAAGTGCTAGGTTGTGCCAATATTTTCGCTATTTTTAATTTTTCTGAAGCCGTCTCTTCCTGATTATGAAGATAACTGTGAGTGGTATAAATACGTAATTGATCGTTTGCAGGTAATACAATGCTCGCTGTTGAGTTATATACTCCTTGTTTGATCATCGTCTCGCTTTTTAGTGAACGCTCAATACGATATTGTGAAGAATCACTCGTCATCACTTGCCAAGGCGATCTCACTTTTGAAAATGCAAATACAACAGTATTTTTGTCCATTAGTACTTTTGCGTTTAGTTGAGGAAAAGACGTTTCCACACTTTGGGTCGAAGAAAGTTGTGTTAATAACTCCCCTTGCCAATTAATTTGATAGCTTTTCTGCTGATTAGACGTGTTATGAAAAGCAGTTTCCACTAACGCACTACGATTACTTACAAAAGTTAAAGTAAGTTCGATAGTTACATCGTTAAACTGATAAATTTGGCTCAACTTCCCCGGTTGAGATTTAAGTTGAGACTTAGCGCTAGCAAAGTCTAATACTTGTTGAGTTGACAAATCACGAATCGAGAGTTGCTCTAATTGCTCGGCAATAAATAAACTATATTCCTGAGCGATAACCATAGGACCAGTAAAAGCGCCGAAGGTAGTCTTATCTTCAGGCAATAAAAAGCCATGCCATGCCCCTAAATCTATGAAAGGATTATACTGTTGATTAAGATAGTCGTCATAGTCTTGAACTTTTTTTGGATTGCCCGTGCGATCAATAATATTGTCAAATTGGCTACTAGAAAAAGTGTTTTCTAAGGCAAAAACCTTTATTTGAAAACTAACTAAAACAATGAAAATAAACAAAAAAACGCTGTGCTTATTTCCCTTAAGTATACAGCCTAACTTACTGTCTAATTTATACCCGCTGTTACACATATTCTCAATTAACCTCTTATCGATGAGTAAAATAACATTTTGTATATTATTTTTATTTGTAGTATAAATAACACAACAAGACAATCAGTGGTAGTTAAAGTTAATTAAAGTTAACTGTAGGCTACTTTTATTTGGTCACTTAAACTCTATTAGATATTTATTATGAATCAACCCCATATTTGGCTGCGAGCCGAAACGAAACCACAAGAACAAAGAACTGCGCTAACACCTAGTAACGCTAAAAAGTTACTTGACGCTGGCTTTCAAGTCACGGTTGAGGCTTCTACCCAAAACATTTTCCCTGATCAGCAATATAAAGCAATTGGTTGTCATTTAGTTGGCCAAGGTGAGTGGGTTAATGCACCAAAAGACACGATTATTCTTGGCTTAAAAGAATTACCTGAAGCCACATTTCCTTTAGTGCACCAACATATTTATTTTGCCCACGTATACAAAGAACAGCAAGGTTGGCAAAAATTACTTGAGCGCTTTAAACAAGGTGAAGGTAAGTTATATGACTTAGAATATTTAGTTGATGACAATAACCGTCGTGTTGCTGCCTTTGGTTATTGGGCTGGTTTTGCTGGTGCAGCATTAGCTATTCAAGCTTGGGCTAACCAAAAATTAGGCATGCAGCCACCATTAAAAGACATTAAAGCATACGCAGATAAATCAGAGTTAATGACCGATTTAGCCGAAGCAGTTAACCATTCAACTATTAAACCCAGAGTAATTGTTATTGGGGCTAAAGGCCGAAGTGGCAAAGGTGCTGTTGATGTTGCGAAAGAATTATCGCTAGAAGTTGTTGAATGGGATATCGAAGAAACTCAACGAACAGGCCCGTTTGAGGAATTAAATAGCTTCGATATTTTAATAAATTGTGTTTTCATTAGCGGTATTGCAGACGATGGTAGCTCGCCTGTTTTTCTTAACCATGAAAGTTTAGCTTCAAGTCAAAGAAAACTCGCGGTAATTACCGATGTGAGTTGCGATCCTTATGGCGACTATAACCCACTACCTATTTATCAACACAGCACCACATTTATGCAGCCTTGTATTAAGGTTATTGACAAGGCTGAACAATCGCTCAATTTAATTGCCATTGATCATTTACCTTCGTTACTCCCCAAAGAAAGTAGTGAAGATTATGGTCAACAATTAGTAAAGCATTTACTTACTTTAGGTGACACATCGCAAGATGTTTGGCCAAAAGCATCTACACTATTTCATAGCAAACTAGCTGAAATTCAAAAAACACAATAGGGAAAATATGACTAATACCATTCATTGGCTAGGTGCTGGACTTTCTTCAGTACCGGGCATTAAACGACTTGCACTTAGTTCACACAATTTAATTGTTTGGAATAGAAGTTTATCTAAAGCACAAGCAACGCTTGCATCTATTCGCGATGAAAATTCGCAAGCATTAAACGTGCAGCAACTTGATTGGCAGCAATTAACAGAGTCAGTTAAGGCTGGGGATATTGTTGTCTCAATGCTACCTGCAACTAAACATATCGATGTTGCCCAATTGTGTTTACAAAACAATGCGCATTTTGTCTCAAGTAGTTACATCTCTCCTGAAATGGCGAGCTTAGATCAACAAGCAAAAGCACAAAGTTTATCTTTTATTAATGAAGTTGGTTTAGATCCAGGTTTAGATCACTTACTTGCTCACTTACTGGTGGATGATTACCAAAATAGTGATGAGTTTTCATTAGATAACCAATTATCATTCCGTTCGTATTGTGGCGGTTTCCCTAAAGTCGCGAATGATTTTAGATACAAATTTAGTTGGTCACCATTAGGTGTATTAAAAGCGTTAAAATCACCAGCAAAATGGCTTAAAAATGGCGAACCAGCAACTTCTCAAGCCCCCTGGGAAGCATTAAGTGATTACACAATTTCGTTACCTGATGGCAAGGAAACTTTTCAAGCCTACCCAAATAGAGATTCACTACCTTTTTTAGAGCAATATGGTTTTAATAAAAATTGGCAAGTAGATGAGTTTGTTCGTGGTACGTTACGACTGTCTGGTTGGTCAACAGCTTGGCAATACTTGTTCGATGAAATCGCTCAGTTTAGTCGTGATAATAAACCTGCCGATGAAGTAGAACAGCGTTTAACAGAAATTAGTCAAGAGTTAGATAAAAAGTACAGCTATGGTGAAAACGAGCCTGATCGCGTTGTACTTAACGTAGAACTGGTCGCTAAAAAAGACGGCAAGGAAGTTTGGCACAAAAGTTACTTACTCGACGCTTGCGGCAATGAGCAAGGACAAGCAATGGCAAGATTAGTGTCTGTGCCAGTGTGTTTTGCCATTGAGTCTATTTTTGCTAATAACAGTCCACTTGGTGTTAGCGCAGCCCCGCACATGCCAAGTAAAATTGCGCCGTGGTTGGCACAACTTGAAGATTTAGGTGAGAAATTCCATCATACCAATCATTTAACTGATTAAAGTTTTAACCAGCTAACACGATAAAAGGCTCTATAAGCTTTTTTGATAATAGACTGCCTGCATATCACCTAAAGGGTCTTTATGCAGGTAGCTTTTTACATAGCGTAAACCTATTTTTTCCATCACGGCAATTGAGCCAGCGTTTTCTTTCACTGCCGTTGCACTGATTTTTTTGACCATACCATGTTTTATCACTTCATTTTGCACCGCAAGAGCAGCTTCGCTAGCGTAGCCTTTGCCCCACGATTTCTGCATAAAACGCCAACCTATTTCTAGATTATCAAACTCTGGAGTTTGACTAAAAAATTCCATGGGCCTTATTAATATCCAACCAATATAGTCTTGATTAGCTTTTACGGTAACTTTCCATAAACCCCAACCTAATGTAGGGTTAGTGAATTTTTTTAATCTTGGAATATAAGTATTCACAATTTCAGCTAAAGAGGTTTGCTTCCCGCCATTAAGGTAGCGCATTACTTCAGGATCTTTATCTAACTGATATAATAACTCAGCGTCATCTTCTGTCATTAAAGTAAAACTTAGTCGAGCAGTATCTTTTACTTTCATCAATTTTCTCTTACAAAGTTACATCTCAAATAATTGACATAAAAAAACCGTCACAACAAAGGTTAAACAGGTAATAGTGCCCAAAGTTTAACGTGTTATAACGGTTTTCTATTTAAATGAAGTACAGTTTTCTAAGTTAATTCTACTGATTCAATCACTTCGTATTCGTAACCAAAGGCTCTTAGCGCTTTGCCCGAATCAGTAATAAACTCTACCGTTGTTGAGCGAGGGTGAATTAATACCGCATCAAACTCTTCTCCGGCTGAACAACCATGTTCAAAATTCTTTTCTATATCAGCTGTTAACTTTATACGCATACTTAAAAACACTTATTTTTGAAAATTTAATTGTCGTATTGTAGCAGAAGTTTTAGCCACTGTATAAAATTTAATTAAATCTTAAATCCAGTTTGCTAGTATTAGTAGAACAGCTAGGGTTATATTAATAAGACAGTGAGCCTTAGCTTTAAAATAAATCGTAAAAATGCGAAGCAATTTGTTTTAAATCAATAAGGCTAAATTAAAATCACGTAAAAATAACCTATTAAATCAACCATAAGAGCATACAAATTGAATAAAGTAATACACGCTAAAAAATCACTCTTACAAAAAATATCAAAAGTATGCGGTATTTTGAGCTTTATTATTGCCGTTATTGGTATGGCGTTTTTATTGATTATCGGTAACGAATTAGGCGATGTTTATAAAGCTAGCGCGGGGGCAACCACTTTTTTCTTTTTTATGGTCGGTTTAGTCCTGACAACAATGGGAAATACTAATTTACCTAATTTGAAAGTAGATACTTCTAAAAAGTAGTTACTTGCTTAAGCTTACAACTCTCGTTTATCAATTTTATCGTTCAACCCTCTCTACTTAACCTTAATTCAGGTTACTTACTTTATTTATTAAACTCTTTTTTCTCAACCTTAGATTTAATCAATTACCTCTATCGTTACTTCCACTAAAATGTATATTGTATTATAAAATTTATTAACCTATTATATTAAAACTTTTATTTGTACTATAAATATACATCAAGTGTGTTTTAGGAATAAAATAACTCTTTTTGCTAATACAATACTCAAGAAACAACGCTAAGATAGCCGTCTATACCAAGCTATACATTTAACTTAGCCCTTTAGAGTAAAACGTTATTTACACTTGTGCATATTAATGAGTAAGCTAGAAAGCACAAAAAATAACAATAATTTAAAATAATAAATAGAGAATACCATGTCACAATTATCAACACTCGATACCAGTATTTTTATCTTTTATGTACTGGCACTTATTGCCCTAGCCTACTTTGTCTCTCGTGAAAAAGCAGGCCATGAAAAAGACGCTAGCGACTATTTTCTTGCTGGCAACAGTTTACCTTGGTGGGCGATAGGCGCTTCACTTATCGCGGCTAACATTTCAGCCGAGCAAATAATTGGTATGTCAGGCTCTGGCTATGCTATCGGCTTAGCCATTGCATCTTATGAATGGATGGCAGCAATTACTCTTATTTTAGTAGGTAAGTATTTTCTACCTATTTTCTTAAAGCATAAAATATTTACAATGCCGCAATTTCTTGAACAACGTTACGATCACAATGTTCGCATGATTTTAGCTTTCTTTTGGTTAGGCGTGTATGTGTTTGTTAACCTAACCGCTATTTTGTGGCTTGGTGCATTAGCGATTAATACGGTTACTGGCGTAAACATGGATGCCGCTATTTTATTCCTAGCAGTGTTCTCGCTTGCTTATTCACTTTATGGTGGCCTAAAAGCAGTCGCCTATACCGATATTATTCAAGTCGTTTTACTTGTGGGTGGCGGTTTATTCTTAAGTTATATTACCTTGAATATGATCAGTGACGGAGAAGGCATTGTTGCTGGTTTTAGCCAGCTTATGGCGCAAGCACCTGAAAAATTCGACATGATATTAGCTGAAGATAATCCTCATTACATGAGTCTCCCCGGATTGTCTGTTTTAGTGGGTGGTATGTGGATAATGAACTTGTCTTATTGGGGGTTCAATCAATATATTATTCAACGCGCCCTTGCTGCTAAAGACTTACGTGAAGCGCAGAAAGGTATTGTTTTTGCTGCATTTTTAAAGTTGTTAATGCCAGTAATTGTTGTACTTCCAGGGATTGCTGCTTTTGTGTTAATGCCTGATTTAGAGCCTGCCGACAAAGCATACCCTATGTTAATGAATTTAATGCCAGAAGGGATTAAAGGCTTAGTATTTGCGGCATTAGTTGCAGCTATTGTGTCGTCACTTGGCTCAATGGCTAATAGTATTTCGACTATTTTCACTTTAGATATTTATAGCAATTACAAAAAAGACAAATCCCAACAACATTATGTAAAAGTGGGCCGTATAGTAAGCTTTATTTCAATGATTGTCGCCGTACTTACAGCACGCCCATTACTTGGCGAGTTAGATCAAGCTTTCCAATACATTCAAGAGTTCACTGGATTTTTTACTCCAGGTATTGTTGTGTTGTTTTTATTAGGTATGTTTTGGAGTAAAACCACAGCAAAAGGCGCATTAGCAGCAGCGATTGGCTCTGCGGTACTTTCATTAACCTTTAAGTTAGTTTTTCCTGAATTACCCTTTATGGATCGCGTAGGTTATGTCTTTATTGCTTGTTTGATGTTGGCTGTTTTAGTTTCATTAGCCGATAAACAATTAAGTGAAGCGAAAGCGGTTGATACTAAAGCAATTGATTTTTCAACCAGTACTTCTTATAACATGGCTACAATTGCAGTTATCTGTATATTAACGGCATTTTATGCCGCTTGGTGGTAATAACCCTTTAAAGTAGTGCCAATGAAAAAGCCTGAGTATTAACTCAGGCTTTTCTGTTTAGTGTGGTGTGACTTAGTATTAATTCGGTTGTTAACGGTTCTCTTCAAGTGCTCGAAAAATATCTCTCCAACTTAAAATACCCAGCACTTTTTGAACTTCATCTTCATCAGTAATAGGAATACAAGACACATTATAATTATTAAAGATTGAAATTGCCTGATAAATACCCGCACTAGGTGGTAAAGTGATCACTTTACGAGACATAATTTGATGGGCTTTTTTGTTAAGGGTCGCTATATCTCTTGCCGACTCAACAGGAGTATCGACTTTTGGGCTTATTGCTCTTAGTAAATCCCTATCAGAAATTACACCAACTAACTTACCTCTTTCAACCACTAACAAATGATGGAATTTTGTATTCTCAAAAATATGCTTTATTACCGATAATGGATCATTCATCTCTACAGTAACAACAGTTTTAGACATTATTTTTTCAATACTCACGTGTAAAACTCCCTGCCTATTATGCGCGATACTTTAAATAACTATGACCTAATTGTTACTTATTTTCCATTTAATCTAACGTCAATAAAAGGATTTATTTCAGGAAAACCATTACAAACAATAGAGCCTCCAAGTAATGTACTAGCTAAAACAAGCCCTTCATTTAAACGACTATTACAATTCATTTCATATTTTTTTACTTTAGGAGTATCGGCTTTTTTATTGATTGATGGTTCAATAAAATTTTTAGACATTTTATAGTTTTTCAAGTGTTCAGCCCCACTTTCAATTACATTAGTTGCTGATAAATTTGCTTTTAATTTTTTTAACGAATCTATCGTTGAGACTCTAACAATAGGTTTTGAAACACTTGGCATTGATAGCTCTGATTGAGAATAGATGCTCTGTTCTACTTGTTCTACTTGTTCTACTTGTTCTACTTGTTCTACTTGTTCTACTTGTTCTACTTGTTCTACTTGTTCTACTTGTTCTACTTGTTCTACTTGTTCTACTTGTTCTACTTGTTCTACTTGTTCTACAAGGTTAGATTTTGGTGCTACGTAAAGATAGCTTTTTATCGGTTTGTGCTTAACTTTTTCTTTTACAGTTTTCGATTCAAATGACATAAAAAATAAAAAAATGACCAACACCCCATGAAAAAATAAAGAGGTTAAAAGTGTTTTGTAATTTATTTTTTTCACAAAGTCTTTCTTAAATAATTGATAAAACACTACATTGAATAATTAATAGACCTATTGATAGAGCATAAGTTCCGATATCATTATTAACTATCTTTCATTTAATTTTCACAGCACACAAACGCAATAACTGTACAAAAGAACAGTTAAAATGTATTATTCAACTAACACACGATCATCTAACTCCTTGAATGAAATTATATATTGCCGAAAAACCTAGTTTAGCAAGAGCGATTGTTGACGTGCTTCCTAAACCCCATAAAAAAAACGATGGGTATATCGAAGCTGGTAATGGCGATAAAGTTACTTGGTGTATTGGTCATTTACTAGAACAAGCACCGCCAGAAGATTACGATGTTAAATTTAAAAAATGGCTTGTTGAACATCTCCCAATTATCCCTCAACAATGGCAATTAAAGCCGAAAACTAAAACAAGAAAACAACTCACTGTTATCAAACGACTCATTAAACAGTCAGATATTATTGTCAATGCGGGTGACGTTGACAGAGAAGGCCAAATACTTGTTGATGAGGCCATTAGCTATTGTGGCGCGAGTAAAGCAAAAATAAAAAATGCATTGCGTTGTTTAATCAGCGACATGAACTCTAACGCGGTTAAAAAGTCAGTTAATAACTTAAAGCCCAACAGTGAATTTATTCCATTAGCGGTTTCAGCACTTGCTAGAGCAAGAGCAGACTGGCTATATGGTCTTAACATGACTCGCCTTTGCACGCTTCAAGGTCAAAAGTCTGGCTATCAGGGCGTATTATCAATAGGCCGAGTACAAACCCCTATTCTTGGTTTAGTTGTTAATCGTGATATTGATATTGCCAACTTTGTCTCCAAACCTTTTTATGAAGTGCTTGCCCACATAAAAACCAACAAAGGCGAATTATATCAAGGGAAATGGCAACCTAGTAAAGCCTGCTTACCATACATGGATGAAGAAAAACGTGTGCTTGATAAAAAACTAGCATTAAATGTTGTTTCCCGTATTAATAAGCAACCGGGCAAAATACTCAAGGTTCAACAAGATAAAAAGCAACAACAAGCTCCTTTACCCTTTAGTTTGTCAGGATTACAAATTAGTGCCGCCAAAGCATTTGGAATGAGTGCCAAACAAGTTTTAGATATTTGCCAGCAGCTTTACGAAAAACATAAATTAATTACTTACCCTCGTTCAGACTGCCAATATTTACCCACAGAGCATTTGCAAGATATACCTGCGGTGACTCAAGCGATCAGCCAAGTATCAACTCAATTAGCTAGTTTACTGTGTGACGCCGATTTAACTAAAAAAAGTCGAGCATGGAATGATAAAAAAGTCAGTGCGCATCATGCCATTATCCCTACCGCAAAAAATAAGTCTACGGGCATAATGTCATCACAAGAAGAAAAAATTTACGACCTAGTAGCACGTCAATATCTCGCACAATTTTATCCAAATTTTGAATACAGCGACAAAAAAATTGAAACTGAAATAGCAGGTGGTCTCTTTATCAGTAAACAAAAAGATATTATCAGCAATGGGTGGAAGGATTTATTTAAGAAAGCAAATCCACAAAAAGATGCCAACGAGTTCTCGACTAGGGTTTTACCTCAAGTAAAAGTGGGTGATACCGTACACTGTACTTCAGGTGAGTTAATTGAGAAAAATACCACGCCCCCCAAACACTTTACCGACGCTACAATTTTATCAGCACTTACAGGGATTTCTCGATACGTCTCAGATGCTGATATCAAAAAAGCATTAAAAGAAACTGATGGCTTAGGCACAGAAGCAACTAGAGCTGGTATTATTGAGCTATTATTTAAGCGCCAATTTTTAACTCGTCAAGGTAAAGAAATAAGAGCCACAGATATAGGAAAACAATTAATCACCGCCCTGCCGTTGCAAATATCTCAACCTGATATGACTGCGCTTTGGGAATCTCAGCTTGAAGCAATCAGTAAGCAAACCATTAATTATCAGTTTTTTATAGAAGGAGTGGAAAATAATTTATCGCAACTTATTGAAAGTGTAAAAAACGTTAATTTTACTGGGTTACCGCAATCAACAGTGAAAAGGAGATTTACTAAAAAGCGAGCTGTAAAAAAATAATTTCAATTGAACAGCCCATTTCACTTAATTATAAAGTGTATAGTGCCCATAAAGAATATGTTTCATCAATGTGGGCACTTAAGTTGATTAAACGTAAGATTTATTTACTCGACGCGTTAATCCACAAAATAATGCATAAGCAATTGTTTCTGAATACTTAGCTACACTATTAGCTAAAATATTATCTCCCCAGAGTTCTACATCAAAACCAATGCAGTTTTGTTGATCAAACATTGATAAATCGACCATCATCATATCCATTGATACACGACCTAATATTTGACTTTTCTTACCATTGATATAAACAGGTGTACCATTAGCAGCATGCCTAGGATAACCATCAGCATAACCGATAGAGACAGTACCAACTTGTGTTGTTTTTTTCGCTTTCCATAGCGCATTATACCCAACGCTATCTCCTTCATTAATAGTTCGCTGAGAGATAACTTTGGTTTTAAATGTCATCGATGGCTTAAGTGAATTTGATAACACCTCATTATCAATAGGAGAAGCGCCATATAACATAATCCCTGGTCGTATCCACTGCTGTCTTGTTACTGCCTTGGTTAAAATTGCCGAGGAATTAGCTAAACTCACTTCTCCAGGCAAATCACCAATAGTCTCTATAAATAATTCTTGTTGTTGCCTTGTTGTTGAAGCACTTACATCGTCAGCGGATGAAAAGTGGCTCATATGCACGATACTTTCAACCTGCCTCAAAGCTGTTAATGCTTGCCAAGCTTCAACATATTTATCAGGTAAAAAACCTAATCGGTGCATGCCTGAATCCATTTTCAACCAAACTTTAATCGGTTGAGTGAGTTTGGCTTGTTGAAGTGCTTCAAGTTGAAATTGGCTATGTATAACGCACCATAGATTGTTTTGACTAATGTACTCTAATTCGTCTGCGGTAAAAAAACCTTCTAATAATAAAATAGGTTGTTGAATCCCCGCATCGCGTAACTCTTTTGCCTCCTCAATACACGCCACACCAAATGCGTCTGCTACATCAACTAACGCTTTTGCTACTTCTACAGCACCATGACCATAGGCATTTGCCTTTATGGTTGCAATCGCTTTGGCTGATTTTTCGAGTGACTTTGCATATAAGTAGTTTTGTTTAATCGCATTTAATTTAATAATTGCTGTTGCTGTTCTAGCCATAATATATTCCCCTAATGCGCGTAGCGGTCAATTGATAAGCCAGCAACATCAATATCTGGCGGTTTACAACTAATAATATCGCTAACAAACTTCGCTGAGCCTAAAGCCATAGTCCAACCTAGAGTGCCGTGTCCTGTATTTAGAAATAAGTTATCGATAGTTGTTTTACCTAATATTGGTGTACCGTCTGGTGTCATTGGTCTTAATCCTGTCCAAAATTCAGCTTTTGCTAAGTCAGCAGCATGAGGAAACAAATCAGCAATAGAAAATTCTATATTCTTACGGCGTTTTTCTAATAATGCTAAATTATAAGAAGTGATTTCTGCTGTGCCACCCACTCTTATTTGATCACCTAAACGAGTAATCGCCACTTTGTATGTTTCATCCATAATGGTAGATTCTGGTGCAGCCGAAAAATCTTCGATAGGAAGGGTGAGCGAATAACCTTTAATAGGATAAACAGGTATTTTCAAACCTATATTTGCTAGCATGTGTGTAGAATAAGAACCTAAAGCCATTAAATACGCATCGGCAGTGAATTCGCCTTTACTAGTAGAAACACTTTTAATGTCATTACCTTGTTTATTCAACTGCTTAATATCTGTATCCATAATGAATTTAACACCTAGGTTTTCGCACTCTTGAGCTAACTGTGTAACAAACGCATGACAATTACCCGTTTCATCATTAGGTAAGTGTATGCCGCCAACAACTTTTTCAATGGTATGATGAAGTGCGGGCTCGTAGTCTAAACAGTCGTCTGGTGTAAGTACTTTATGATCAACACCACACTCATTTAATACTTGAATGTCTTTTTTAGAACTTTTCACTTGGCTCGAGGTGCGAAACAATTGCAATGTACCTTGAGTTCTATGATCATATTGAATATTAATTTCGTCCCTAAGCGCACGTAAACAATCACGGCTATACTCAGCCACTCTCATCATTCTTGATTTATTAATGTGGTAATCTTTACTATTGCAGTTTGCTACCATTTTGGTCATCCACACTAAAGTTTCTGCGTCAAAATTTTTTACATTAATTTTTAAAGGGGCAAGCTCTTGCATCAACCATTTCATCGCTTTAACAGGAATACCAGGTGCAGCCCAAGGTGCAGAATATCCTGGAGATATTTGCCCTGCGTTAGCAAAGCTTGTTTCATTTGCAACAGTTGACTGTCTATCAATCACTGTTACCTCATGACCTGACTTAGCTAAATACCAAGCACTTGTGACCCCAATAACACCAGAGCCTAAGACTAAAACTTTCATTTTTACCTCACATACTTCTAAATTTAAAAAAGCTATGTTAGATGACAACAGCAACTATTAAAGATTGAATTTACGAATATTTCGAAATAAAAATCTAAATAATGATGAATAATAGCGTTTTCATCTAAATGTTATAAAAGCCTCATACGGCATAGGCTGGGCTATTTATTCAAATCAAAATTCAATAGTGTTATCACCAATGTATTCTGTACATTAACAATTGAACTAAAAAGGGCGCCATTATTGGCGCCCTGTAAACTTATCCTTTCCTTTTCCTTGGTTTTACCACTTCAGTAGTATTTGATTCTTTTTTCAATTTACGTTTTTCTTTCAACGTTAATAATGGTTTTTTCATTTTATTTTTAGACATATTTTCACCTACAATAAATAATAGAATATTCACGTGTGCTTTTTGCACAAAAAAAGTTAAAAATCATAAAAAAAGATCAAATTCAATCACCTCCTTATCGTAGATAATTAGGGCGTGTTTATTTTTTAAATAAATGAATAAAATACAAAAATACTTAAATCCACTTTATTAAGCGCATTAAGAACAGCTATAAAAATAGCTTTAATTAAGTATTTAAATAAAAGTGTGTGTTGGTAGTAATACAGCAACACAATTGGACGTAAAGGTACGTCCGCTTAAGAGGGGAATTTTAGGGCAAAGCTCCCTAAAAATGGAATATAATAACGTACTGAGATATATGTTTTCATAGGCCTAATATAACAAGCTTAAATAATAACTTCAAGCCTAATTAAAAACGTTTATAAAAAGCATAAAAGTGTTTTCTAATAACCGATTATCTGCCTTTAGAATTAGGGGGTTAGCTGGTTCTCTAACTTGTACAAATATAGGCCTATTAATTTTATACAGACTTTATTAAGGCATGAACGGTGGACCTAATTTTAATATCAGTATGCTATACCCTCCTTATTTCTTCCTTCGCTAAATCATCGGTTGATAACGGTTAAAGCTTAATAACTAACAAAATCGGTATTATCTCCTTCTTTATTGGCAATAGTGAGCATTTTTAATTATGATTGGCTCAGAAGCATATTATTGATGCAATGTCCTTTTGTTTTCCCGTATCGCTATTTTTTTGTTGCTTAATAACAAAGGAGTCATTTAAATTTAATGGTTATTATAATAAGTAATAGCCTTACTTTTTCAACTTTTCAAACGTTTACATCTTTATAATGTTCACTTTTTTAAATAGCGATTAGTTATCACATAATTTAAAAATATTTGTGTAACTACCAATTCGTATTTAGCTATTTGTTATTTACCTCACAAAAACAGGAATTAAACCGATGCAAGGCAAAATACTCACTTTAGCTCTTCCTATACTTGCTTTACTTCCAATGACTTCATCGGGAAGTTCTTGGGTTGAAACCAGTAATATCTACACTAACAAGCAAATACAAATAGCCAGTCAGTTTCAGCCTGAGATGGCAAGTTATATAGGTATTACAGAGACTGACGGTTTATGTAGCAATATCACCAAAGCTCAAACAGATAAATACATTAGCGCTATTAAAAGTAGCAAAAAAACACTGTTACAAGCACTTAAAACAGAAAAGCAATTACCCGTTCAGCAAGATCTTAACATTCTTATTGATGATATTGATCAAACCATCATGACCGATGAATTAGATAATAAATACCTACTCCCTTGGCTTGATGTTCCTTTATTTATATTTCAAGGCGTTTCGGCCTTATTAGATGAGCAGATGTCAGATGCTCGAAAAAAAGCCGCTATATCACGCTTAGCATGTTATGTAGGTAAAACAGGGCAACCAGCAATTACACAGCAAGCAAAAAACTTATTTGAAGCAGCCTTAACCAATAAAACTTTAATGGGACCTACCAAAGAAGAGGTTAGTCAGGCACTTGCCAGAGCAGATATTTTGATGAATGGCTTACAGCAGTTATTTGATAAGAACCAATTGACTCAAGCCAATGATAATTTGTTGCTATTAAAGCAGCAAATCAATGATTATCAACAATGGGCAGAAAAGGTAGTTATCCCAAAAACTCGAAATGACTTTAGATTGCCTGATGAAATTTATGCGTTGAAGCTGAAAAAAGTGGGTATTGATATAGCGCCTCAGTTATTAATTGAACAAGCAAAAGCAAGCTACATGATAACAAAAGCCAATATGCAGGCGTTGGCTCCTTTGGTTGCTAAGAAATTCAATTTACCATCAAGTGATTACCGCGATGTTATTCGAGCGCTCAAAAAGGAGTCTTTAGCAAACGATAAAATCGTTGATCATTACCGGAATATTAATAAAAAGTTGGAAGGTTTAATTAGTAAACATAAAGTAGTTGATTTACCTAAACGCGATATGATTATGCGACTTGCATCCGATGCAGAAGCCGCAGGTAGCCCGGCTCCTCATATGCTGCCCCCACCGTTTATTGGTAACACAGGCGAACAGGGGCAATTTGTGTTAACCACGGGAAACCCAGCGTTAAAAGGAGATGCGGCCTATGATGATTTCAATTTTGATTCGGTCGCTTATACCTTAAGTGCTCATGAAGGACGTCCGGGACATGAGTTACAATTTTCAGTAATGTTAGAGCAAGGCGTTTCATTAG
Organism: Colwellia sp. SU-HH01217; assembly: GCF_057543495.1. NCBI lineage: Bacteria > Pseudomonadati > Pseudomonadota > Gammaproteobacteria > Alteromonadales > Colwelliaceae > Colwellia > Colwellia sp. SU-HH01217. The sequence continues at coordinate 262,840 of NZ_BAAJLX010000004.1, forward strand.
CGCGCGTATATTATGCGTTTAATAGCGTTAATGTTGAAGGTTGGGCACTTTATGCTGAAGCTGAAATGTTGCCTTACCTTCCTATAGAAGGACAACTTATTGCTCTTCAACACAGACTATTGCGTAATGCTCGCGCCATGTTAGATCCTATGCTTAATTTAGGACTTACCACCAAAGCGCATGCATATTCTTTATTACGTAATGAAGTTATTTTTTCAAAAGCTGCCGCAACACAAGAAGTAGACAGATATACCATCAGAAGCCCAGGTCAGGCGGGGAGTTATTTTTATGGTTTATCAAGATTACTTGAGATTAGAGCGGGTGTAGAAGTAGCCCTAGGAGAGAGATTTGATCGATTAGCTTTTAATAATTTTGTATTAAAACAAGGGTTAATTTCGCCTAAATTAATGGCAGAAGCGGTTAATGCACATTTTATGGTAAATGAGTAACTAACTCCAATTGTCAGTCAATTTACAAAAGCATCCATTGTATTAATTGATGCTTTTTTATGGAAACTTTAGCTGTTAAATTGGCATATCAGAAAAATAGTTACTCCCAAAGTAAAATCGACACTCACGATTCAAACGTCAGAACTTATAAATAAACACAGTATTACCCTTTCTTTAATGGCAATAGGAAACATTTTTAATTATGATCACCTCATAAGCCTATTATTGATGCAATACCCTTTTGTTCTTGCCGTATCGCTATTTTTTCGTTGCTTAATAACAAAGGAGTCACTTTAATTTAATGGTTATAATAATGAGTAGCAGCCTTACCTTTTCAACTTCTCAAGCGTTTACATCTTTATAATGTTCACTTTTAAAATAGCGCTTTTTAGCTTTGCATTATGCTTTTTAAGCTTCAGTGTTACGGCAAGCAATCTAGCTGTTTCATTAGAGGGAGACCTTCCGAAAGCCGCTAAAACCAATATTCTTTCGTATTTAGGACAATTACCTAATACTGAGTTAGAGCGATCTACTTTTATCTATAGCGCCAAAGGTAATGCCAACAAGGCATTACAAGCATTGGGCTATTATCAAGCAAATATTGTGGTAAAAATTGATAAAACGCCGTGGAAAATCAGTTTAGCGATCACGTTAAATGAGGTGACCTTAATTGATAAAGTTAATATAAAAGTAATGGGGCAAGCCAGTGAAGATGCTGAATTTATTCAGCTACTCAATAACCATCAAATTATTCAAGGTGATCCCCTTCATCATGATAAATATGAACAAGTAAAATCTGATTTAATTTCATTAGCCTTAAGCCGTGGTTACTTCAATGGTGAATTAACTGAAAGTAAAATAGCGATTAAAGACAAATATCAATACGCTGATATTACCATTCATTACTTAAGCGGTCCTCGTTTTCAGTTTGGTGACATCAAATTTGATAATTTTTCCCTCGAACCTGACCTACTCAACAGTTTAATCCCCTTTCAAAAAGGTGAATATTATAGCGCTACCCGCTTTCACAAACTTCAAAATCAACTTCAAGCCACTCAATATTTTGGCAGTGTATTAGCGGTTCCTGATGACAAAATTGAAGATAACACACAACAGAAATTTACCGTGCCAATTAGTGTTTCATTGACCCCTGCAAAAAGTCACCTTTTTGATCTAGGTATTGGCTATGCAACGGATACACAATTTAGGTTTTCTGCCGGTTGGCGTACGCCGTTGATTAACAAATATGGTCATTTTCAGGAAACTAAATTTGAGTATTCTAAAATAAACCCAACGGGTAAGTTTATTTACAGCATTCCTTTAGATCACCCCATTACCGATTTACTGCAAGTAAAGATGACTGTCGAAAATGACGATTACGAAGACTTAACCACCAAGTTTTTCTCAGCACAAGTTGGTCGAGTTGTTCGCAAAAACAATTGGCAGCGAGAAATTTACACTCGTTACCATCAAGAGGATTGGCATTATGAACTTGACGATAGCGATCCGAATGAGGAATGGGATGTTTTAGATGCCGCCAGTTATATAATCCCAGGGATCACTTGGTCGAAAACTGAACGTACAGGTTCACCCCTAGATCCTAGCCATGGTTTTCGACAAACTTATAATGTTGAAGGTGCTCATGAAGACGCCGGCTCCGATAATACTTTCTTCAGTCTACATGGTCGATGGAATTATATTACGACATTAAAAGCCAACCACCGCCTAGTTACACGTGCTGAATTAGGCGCTGTATTTGTAGATAGAGATGCTGAACTAGCACCCTCTTTGCTTTTCTACGCGGGGGGCGATCAAAGTATTAGAGGCTTTGCCTATCAATCTATTGGCGTAACTATTCCGTCATCATCTGATCCTACTCAAGCCGTCCCTATTATTGTCGGCGGCACGCGCCTTGTCGTTGCCAGTGTTGAGTATCAATATTATTTGAACAATAAATGGCGTGTCGCTCTATTTTCAGATGGCGGCAGTGTTGCCAATAAAGGGGAATTTAACCCCGTTTACTCTTTAGGAACAGGGTTACATTATATGTCACCTGTTGGTGCTATTAAGATTGATTTTGCTTACGGTATCGATGGCGATGAGCAAAATTGGCGAGTACATATCAACTTAGGTGCTGAATTATGATTTGGCGAAAAATCAGTTTTAACCTAGCAAAAATAATAGTCGCTCTGCTTTGTCTTATCGCTATTTTATTAACTACGCCATGGGGAACTTGGCTCACTGTTAGCTTATTAAACAACATTGATGGTATTGAAATTGACTACAAAGCAGGTGCTTTAGTTAGAGATATTGAACTTAACGCCCTGCATATCAATACCGAATCAATAAATATTGATATAACCGGCTTAGTTGCTGATATTGACTTTTCTTGTAGTTGGAAAAAAGCCATATGCTTTGAATCGCTTAAAGTGACTAATTTCTCAGTTAATCTCATCTCAACGACTGAAAGTAATACAGCTACTGAAGATAAATCAATGGCAGCAAACAATAACAGTTTATTGATTATGCCATTTTCGATTAATGCGAAAAAAATTAATTTATTGGAGGGCCAGATAGTAATAGATCAAACAACCGTAGAGATAAAGCAATTATCTGCAGCAATAGAGATCCACCACAGCCAGTTTGCAATAGTAGACCCTCAAATCAGTTCGTTAACCATCTCCCAGAAAAAAAATAGCAATAGCCAAACAAGCCAGCCGGACTCTGCGACAAAGATTAACGAGCTAGCAAGTATAATTTCAGAACTACCCGTTGTTAGTTTACCTATCGCACTGACAATTCAACGACTGTCTATTAATGAACTACTCCTTAAAAATCAAAATACTCTTCGCTTTGAGGACAGCCAGCTTAGCGCTAATTGGGAAAAAAGTGATGTTAAAATCGATCATTTTCAAACCTCAACCAATGAATATTATGTAGGTTTGTCTAAGGCTGATATTCAATTAATACCGCCTTATAAAATTGATGCACAATTAACAACCCGCATAGATAATTTGTCAGCATGGCCCGAGCTGTCTAATTCATCACAAAATATCCAATTAAATGGCGCATTAAACGCCTTAACGCTAAATGCCAAAGGCCAAGGTTCGTTAACCTTTTCCAGCCAAAGCCATGTTGATTTAACAGATAACGAATTACCATTTAATTTACAGTTATCCGCCGATAAACTTCCTTTGCCCTTGTCGGTTACTCAATACGCTAAACCATCATCGCTAGATTTATCTATTACTGGCAATTTGTCTCAACAAAACTTTACGCTATTAAGCTCACTCAATAGTTATGGTTATCAAAATGCACAATTACAGCTAACGGCTCACCATCAACAAGGTGTCCTCAACATAGCAAAATTAACATTGAACGATAAGATCACAAACAGTCACTTACACCTAAATGGTAAAATTGATATTCAACCTTCCAACTTGCAGTGGGAGTTATTTGCTAATTCAACTGGGGTGACGTTACCTAAAATCAACTTAGCTGCCATAATCCCAACAGATTTACCGCCAGCGCTTTTGCTACCTCAATCACTTAATGGACGTTTTCAAGGTAAAATAGCGAGCACTGGTAAAGTGTCAGATTCCCAGTGGGCATTTGCTCTACATAAAACCGACCTCACTGGCACAATCAACAACATGCCTCTTAACATTAAAGGTGATATTGCTTTAAACCAGTCAGGTTATGTCTCTTCAGGTAACACTAAACAAGGTAAACTATTCGCGTCGCTTGCTGATAATCAATTAACGATAAATACAGTTAACGATAAAAATTGGCATCTTGATGGCAAACTAGTCATTGCTAATATACGGTCATGGTATCAAGATGCTAGCGGTGCTATTAATGCTGAATTTACTATTAAAGAGAGTAAAGACAATCCGGTAATTTCATTAAAAAGCGAAATAAAACATTTCGCCTTTCAAAAAATAACTACACCATCAGTCAAGATAACAGCAAATTATCAACCTTTTATCGCTCATAAAAGTCAATTAACTATCGAAAGCGATAATTTAGCGCTTACTAATAATGACAATAACTACAGCTTCGATAATATTGCCATTAATTTAACTGGCGACATTAACAACCAACAATTTAATGCGCAATGGCAAGGCGATATCGCCGGTAAATTGGCAATAGCAGGACAAAGTGGTCATAAATTCGAACATTGGCTAGGTAAAGTTGAGCAAGGTTCCCTTAGTTATAAAGATGCCCAATGGCATGCCGATAAGGTTTTTTCACTCAACCTTGATATAAATAAACAACAACTACTTATAGCAAAGCACTGTTGGTTAGGAAAAGGGCTTGATGTTTGCTTACCTGTTGATGCTAACGTCGGTAAAACAGGGGATATCAACTTAGCTCTAGACATTGATTTATCGTTAATTGATGAGCTGTTTTTACCCAAAGAAATTGAAATTAATAGTAAAATTAACGGAGAGTTGACAGCTCAATGGTCTCCTTTACAACCAGCTTTAGCCAAAGGTAAGTTAACTTTGTTGCCAGGTAACGTCAAAGTAAGTGATGATTACAGCGAACAACAAATGACCCAATGGCGCAATGGCGAACTGAGTTTTTCTTTAAATGAGCAACTACTGAGGACAAAGCTTTTTCTTCAAGACAGTATTGATCATACATTAATTAACATCAATTCAACTGTCGAATTCAAAAACGAATTTCCAATTGACAGTACAATAGTGCTTAACCAGTTTAATTTACAGCCTTTTCAATCGGTTATTGCTAAAGTGGTTGACCTAAAAGGTGATTTATCTGCCGATTTACACATTAAAGGCACAATAAGCTCACCGTTAATTAATGGCAAGCTGGCGCTAGATAAGGGGGAATTATTACTGAGCCAAAACCCAAATAAATTTGAAAAAATTAAGACAAACATTAACGTAATTAATAATCTGGCAACAATCGATAGTGAGTTTTTTATCGAGCAAAGCAAAGGCTCGCTCAACGGTAATTTACAATGGCAAGATACTTTGCAAATGAATGTCGATTTGCATGCCGAAAAGTTACCAATCATATTTCCACCGCAATTAGCAATGCATATCACACCCGTTTTGAACTTTTCACTACAAGATAAAATATTATCAATTAGTGGTAATATCGACGTGCTTGATGGCAGCTATGATATTGAGAAACTCCCCGAAGGCAGTATAACTTTAAGTGATGATGTAGTAATCATAGATGCACAAGGTAAAGAAGTTTTTAAACAAACCTCTGGATTTGATATTCAAACGGACGTACGCGTGAATATAGCCAACGATTTTCAAGTGTCAGGGCAAGGATTGCAAAGCTACTTAGAAGGACAATTACATATTCAACAACAGAAAAAACACCCTTTACAACTTTTTGGCACAATACAATCTACTAGTGGAACTTACCAAGCATACGGGCAAAAGTTACAAATAGATCGGGGAAAACTTACCTTTAATGGTCCGATGAATAATCCTTATTTTGATTTACGTGCGAGCAGGCAAGTGAAAGCTGAGGATGTTGAGGTTGGTCTGCAAATAACAGGTTTAGTCGATAGCTTAGCACTGAAACTGTTTTCGACTCCTACCATGGAATCGCCAGAGATCTTGTCTTACTTGGTAAGAGGACGTGGTTTAGATGCCGGCGGTGGCAATGGTAATGCAGCAACTAGCATGCTGTTAGGTTATGGCGTAACCAGCAGTGCGGGTTTATTTGAACAAATAGAAAAAATACCATTGATAAATAATATTGCTGTAGATACTGAGGGTGATGGTGACGAGACCCAAGCAACCATTAGTGGTTATATAGGCAATCGCGTTTATTTAAAATATGGTATCGGTGTTTATGAGCCGATAAATGAATTAACCGTTCGCTTGTATTTTCTTAACCGTTTATGGCTGGAGGTTGTTAGTGGTATTGAACAATCAAGCGATCTTTACTATTCGTTTGATGTTGATTAATTACCCGGTTGTGTCCTCTATAATTTTTTACGCGAGTAACGGTGGCAAGTTTTTTGCCAAATAATCCATCATAGCCCGAATTCTTGGATTTTGATGAATATCGCGATGACAAACTAAATATATCGGCAATGAAGGTAGTTTAATATCAGTCAGTAAAGGTTGTAGCCCCTGTGTTAACGCCAACTTTTTGTGTGTCGCAACAATACCTGCATGTTGTTTAGCTAGCTCAAATTGTAATGCGATAGAATCGCTACGAAACAAAAATTGTTCGTTCTTAATGTCGTAACCTAATAAGCGCCCTCCCTCAACAAATTTTTGATCACGATCAAACCCTAACAGTTGATGATTTTCATCAAAAAGTTCTTCTACAGTTTGGGGGCTACCGTTATTTCGACAATAGGTTTTACTGGCAAATAACGCTAGTGGTAGCTCATTTAAGTATTGGGCAATTAAATCAAGTTGCCGAGGTTTGAACATCCTTATTGCAATATCCGCATCACGTTTATCAATACTGGAAGCTTTATTTGTTACTTCAACCTCTACAGACACTTCAGGGTATAACTGCATAAATTTTGGTAATAAAAGTGGTATATAATACTGTGCCATCATTTCATTTACCGACAGACGTACTCTACCTTTAAGCTGTTTATCTTGTCCTTGGCAAATTCTTAGTAATCGTCTTGCAGAAGACTGCATCACTTTGCCTTCTTCCATTAAACTACCAGCAAACGGTGTTAAAGTCAGTCCTTGCGTACTACGTTCAAAAAGCGATTGGCCCAGCTCTTTTTCCATAGCGATCAAATGTCGACTTAACGTTGGTTGAGAAATATTCAAACCATTTGCCGCTTTACTTAAGCTACCATGCTCTGAAATTTCTAAAAAAAATTGCCACCATTGCCAATCAAAGCTATTCATAAATGCATACCCACTTAAAAAATTTAGCCATTCTCTATTTAAATTTAATTTGTATAATCTCGTCGATCATAACTGATTATAAATAATACATAAAGGAATTAAAAATCACAGTAAAATTTTAAATTGTAATAAGTATCATAAGGTTAATTAATAAACCTAAAAAGGTAATTGCATAAAACAAGCATTTAGCCGGGCACAGGCAACTCAAATAAATCAATATTACTTATCAAATTTATTCCAATATAATCAAGCAGCAAACGATTTTTACTTAGCATTTTTACGAAAAGTTAATAGGTGTTGATCAGTTTCGCATGATTGTCTCAAATTATTACTGTTCATTTTTAAATCAATAAGTTCACTTATATAGCGAACTATATTCATTTGATGACACAAGGATAAATCATGACTGAACATAACAATAACGAATTTCCTCTTAATAACTTCACTTCAGAATGTGCTCCTGAACCACTCGCCATCGTAGGGATAGGTTGTCGCTTACCTGGTGGCTCTAAATCACCTGACATTTTTTGGGACAACTTACTCGCTGGTAAAGACTGTATCGTAGATGTACCTGACAACCGTTGGGATATTAAGAAATTCTATGACGAAAATAAAAATAAATCAGGAAAGATGCACGTCAAAAGTGGCGGTTTTCTTCAAGAGAAGATAGATGAATTTGACGCCTTGTTTTTTGGTATTTCGCCCAGGGAAGCTAACTCTTTAGATCCACAACAACGTTTATTATTAGAAGTGAGCTGGGAAGCATTTGAGGATGCTGGTATAGACCCTGAGTCGTTAGCAGGCAGTAATACTGGTGTCTTTATTGGGGGCTTTATGATGGACAATAAATTAACACAATTTAGTCCATTAAACCGCCACACTATTGCCAGTAATACCGCCGTTGGTATGTCACTCACTATGTTATCTAACCGCTTATCTTACACTTATGATTTACGCGGACCAAGTATTAGTATTGATACGGCTTGTTCTTCTTCAATGGTGGCATTAGACCAAGCTTGCCGTAGCATTTGGACCGGTGACAGCTCTATTGCTTTAGTTGGTGGTGTTAATGTTATGCATCGCCCCGAAGTATTTATTGCCATGTGCAAAGGGGGCTTTTTATCACCTGATGGTCGCTGTAAATCATTTGATGAACGTGCAAATGGTTATGGTCGAGGCGAAGGCGCTGGTATTGTGGTCGTTAAGCCTTTGCACCAAGCTGAAAAAGAGGGCGATCAAGTCTACGCTGTTATTCGCGCGACGGCTTGTAATCAAGATGGTCATACCGATGGTATTACCGTACCTAACCCAGACTCACAAAAAGCATTAATTCATCAAGTTGCAGCTAAAGCGCAGGTTAACTTAAAAGATATTCAATTTTTCGAAGCACATGGTACAGGTACTCCTGTAGGCGATCCATTAGAAATGTCAGCCATTGGAGGTACCGTTGGTCAAGCGAAAATAGGCGATACTTCATGTATTGTCGGCTCAGTTAAAGGCAACATAGGGCATTTAGAAGCTGCATCGGGTATTGCCGCCATTATCAAGTCGGCATTGAGCTTAAAAAATAAGTGTGTAACGCCACAAGCCAACTTAATTAATTTAAACCCCAATATCCCCTTTGATGACCTTAATATAACTATTCCCCGCAATGTTTTATCGTTAAACGATACCAATGGTGGAATTTTAGCGGGTATTAATTCTTTCGGTTACGGTGGTACTAATGCTTGTGCCATTTTAGAGAGCTATCAATCACCTATTACAGAAAAAAACTCTTATTCAATGGTTACCGCGAAAAATCAACAATACGTACTGCCATTATCAGCGAAAAGTAAACCCGCGCTAGCAGCCATGGTACAAAACATGGTGCATTTTATTAAAACAAACAATGATATATCAATTAACGATTTGATTTTCTCGGCAGGTACTCGACGCTCACATTTAAGTCATCGCTTAACCGTAAGTGCAAGTTCAATCGCAGACTTAGCTAATACCTTACAAAACTATCAAGAGAATGGTGCTGACAATCAATGTATAGAAACAACCACTAATGAAAAACGCAATAAATTAGCCTTTGTTTTTACCGGAATGGGACCACAATGGTGGGCAATGGGTCGTGAACTTATTGAATCAGAGCCGGTATTTTTAGCTTCAATGAAACGCAGCGACATAGTGTTTATTAACATTTCAGGTTGGTCGATTTTGGCTGAAATGTTAAAGCCAGAAACTGAATCTATTATCAGTGAAACACAAGTTGCTCAAACAGCCAACTTCGTATTACAAGTTGCTTTAGTTGAGTTGTGGGCTTCTTGGGGAATAGCGCCATCAGCCATTGTTGGACACAGTGTGGGGGAAGTTACTACTGCGTATATTTCTGGTGTTTTAACATTAGAAGAGGCTTTATTAGTGAGTTATCACCGCAGTCGCATTCAAAAGAAAGCGGCGGGACAAGGGGCAATGTTAGCCGTTGGTTTAACACAGAGTCAATCGCTTGAACTAATTGCTCCCTTCGCAGATAAAGTATCAATCGCTGCGATTAATGCACCATCAGCAATTACGTTGGCTGGTGATGAGAAGATATTAAATCAATTAGCTGAGCAGCTTACAGAAAAAGAGGTGTTTAACCGCTTATTGCAGGTTGAAGTGCCCTACCACAGCCCATTAATGGATCCATTATTAGCAGAGATCACTGAATGTTTAGCTAAACTTTCTCCTAAAACGCCAACATTAGCTAGCTACTCAACCGTTACTGGCGAGAAGATATCTACCACTTGCTTTGATGCCCAATATTGGTGTGACAATGTTCGACAACCGGTTTACTTTTTTAAAGCTCTCGAGAATATGATTGCTGATGGTTTCGAAGATTTTCTCGAAATAGGACCACACCCTGTTTTATCTTCATCAATTAAAGAGTGCTTTTTACAGTCTAACATCTCAGGATTTTTAGCGACATCTTTAAAAAGAAAAACAGATGAACAAGTCACCATAAAACAAACGGTTGCTGAGCTTTATGGTCGAGGTTATCAATTAAACTGGACAGCTCTGAGCGCTAACCAATTTATTAACAATGACGTTAACAATACAACTAATACACGATCAAAAATCATTGAGGTTACGCCATTTCGTCCTAATTTCATTCGTCTGCCTACTTACCCTTGGCAACGTGATCGTTATTGGAATGATTGCCAAATATCTTCAATAGATAGAAAAGGAACTGCCATTAAGTTTGCCGCTTTAGGTGAACAACAATTAACTACAGATATTTCATGGTTAAGTCATATTAATTCACATTTTTTCAGTCACTTAACCGATCATAAAGTAGAAGACTTAGTGATTCTTGCTGGTGCAACATATGTCGAAGCTGGACTTGCTGGATTTAAAGCATTAAGCGGCAGTGATGCTTGTTTAATTACCGATCTTAGCTTACATAATGCCATGGTAGTTGAAGACGATAATGAATCATTAATGCGGACAACTTATCATCCAAAAGATAATAGTTATCAAATTCATAGTTACACAAACAGCGCTCCAGACGACGCTACATTACATGCGACAGGACGTATAACCGCTTTAACATTGGTTAATACAAAGCTAATACCGCTTCAAAAGATTAAAAAAGCTTGTATACAAGAGTTAAATGCACAATACATTTACACAGAATTGACGGCTCGTGGATTACAATATGGGCCTTGCTTTCAAGGGATTAATCATATTTGGCGAAAAGATAAGGAAGTACTCGCTTACATTGAGCCGCATACAGAGTTAACTTTACCAACTATCGATTACCAATTACACCCTACATTACTTGATGCTTGTTTTCAGTCTTTAATTTCTGCTATTCCCGTTGATAGCGAATTTTGCAAACAAGTATATGTACCAGTGCATATTGGTCAATTTCGCCATTACCGAAAAATTTCTGAAGCTTTTTATTGTCATGGTCAATTACGTGTTATTAATGGCCAAGAGATAGTGGGCGACCTTATTTTATGTAATGAAGCAGGTGAAGTGCTCGTAGAAATATGTGATTTACGCTGCCAATCTTTACGTCAAATCAATAATAAAAGCATAGAAAATTTAGATGAATGGACTTATCAACCTACATGGAAACTGTTGGAAACATTAAGCAATAATAAAAGTAGCGCCGCTGACAATAACACACTTGGAAAAATCATTTTATTTGTTGATCAGAGCCAAGCAAGCCAGCACTTAATTGAACAATTTCAAGCCTATTCTTCAGAAAATTGTACGCTAGTTTATCGAGGGAATAATGTTAATAGTGAAGGAAAACGTTATGGAGTTAATGGACAAGATAAAAACCAATTAACCACTCTTTTTAATACCATAATTAATGGCGAAGAAGACGCTGAAAACACAACGGTTATTTATGCTTGGGCAATGTTTAATGATGAAAAGGATCCTATTCATTTAGGAGAAACACAAATCTTATTAAACCTTACACAGGTAATGGATAACGTATCAAAGAAAAGCGAAATGCGTCTCTATGTGTTAACGCAAGATGCCGCTAAAGTAACTGAACAAGATAAGGTTGAAGGGTTTCATCAAAGTGCATTAATTGGATTAGGACGAGTCGCTTCTACAGAGCTTCCGCAATTGCAAACAACATTAATTGATGTTGATAAAGATTTCACTACTCACACCGCAAGACAAATACTAGCAGAATGCCTAAATAAAAACCAAGAGCGAGAGCTTGCTCTACGCAGCGGGCAACGTTTTTCTTACCGCTTAGCGAATGTTCCTTTAGCAAAGGGCTATCAAACTCATACTCAAGTAGCGAATAATGATCAAAGCTTTTTACTTGCTCAACAAGGTTTTACCTCAAGCCGACAATTAGCTTTCCAAGTAACACAATCGCTTGCGCCAAAAGCAGATGAAATTGAACTGCGCATTAATAGCGTTGCTTTAGATGCCTCTACTTTAACATTGAAAGCACCAAGAGAAGTGTCTGCAACGGTAACTCGTTTAGGCTCACAAGTGTCTAAATTTAGGGTTGGCGAAGATATTATTGGTTATTTCAACGATGAGTTAAGTAATGTAATTTCTATTAAAGAAAGTCAACTTCTGGCAATAGCAAAGCCTGAGTCATGGTCGGCTACACAAGCTGCAGGGTGCTTGTCAGCATTTGCCGTTGCTTATCACGGATTAATGCCTCAACTGAGCAAAGAAAACAGCGTTTTGATTATTGGAAGTAACAGCCTTATTGGTCAAGCAGCCACTCAACTCGCTAAAAAAATAGGCTGTACCGTTATTGGGGTAAGAAATGAAAATGATTTGCTTACCATTCAAAGCGCAAGCTTAACAACTGATTTACTGCAAGCGTGTAAAGCACAGCATTTTGATCATTTTGATGTCATTCTTAATACGGTAGGAGAGCAAGCGAATATCAATACCGATCAATTGCTTGCCGCTCATGGTCGTTACATCACAACAATGCTTGATGAAAGCTTACCTACACGATTAAGTGCGACTAAATCTCAAACTGTACTTACTCCAGAAGCATTATTTTCAAGTAGCAATAAAATATTATCGACGTTATTTAATCATATCACTAAGGAGCTTGAACATGCGATTAGCCCGCTACAGAGCACTATAATTCCTGTCGCTGACATCGCACATAATTTTGATGAAAGTATGATTGATTCACAGCAACCAATCATTGTTGATTTTAACAATATAGACAACCTAAACTTAGTCGATAAAAGTGCAGCTTCCATTACTGTAAAAGATAACGTCAGCTATTTAATTTCAGGTGGTTTTGGTGGCTTTGGCTTAGGCATGGCTAAGTGGCTTGTGAGTCAGGGCGCAAAATCATTAATCTTAGTGAGTAGAAGTGGTGCACAATCAGACGAAGCTAAAACAGCCATAACTGCCTTTGCTCAACAGGGCGTGAACATAAAACCTGCCGCTATTGATATTGCCAATTCAACAGCCGTAGAACAATTAATCAATGACGTTAGAAACACCTTCCCACCACTTGCAGGTATATTTCATGCGGCAGGTGTATTAGACGACAACGAATTGCTAGCGATTAATGGCGATAGTTTACAAAAAGTAATGCTCCCTAAAGCCCTAGGCGCTTGGAATTTACACCAATTTACCGCTGATTTGTCATTAGACTGTTTTATGCTTTACTCATCAGTCTCATCAATGATTGGTAATCGTAACCAAGCCAATTATGTTGCAGCTAATTTATTCTTAGATAACCTCGCGCAATATCGTCACGCGAATGGTATGGCGGCAACCTCTATTAATTGGGGCGCCCTAGCCGATGTTGGCATGGCAGCCAATACACCCAGTGTTATTGACCATTTAGCACATGTCGGTATTCATGCATTTAGTCAACAACAAGCCCTTGAAGCATTTTCAGCTCTATTAAGCGCACCAGTACCTCAACTAGGTATTTTTAATGTTGATTGGCAACGCTGGCAACAATTTGAAACGGCTAGTACTGACCAACGTTTTTCTGAACTTATTATCTCTAATAATGAAGACGCTCAAGAAGATAAATGGATGAACTTATTAGCCCAAGGCAATGAGGTACTAACTCCTTTAGTTATCGAGTCTCTCAGTAGCTTAATTTCAGAAACATTGAAATTGTCAGCACAACAAATTGACCTTGATACGCCTATCAATAAGTTTGGTTTAGATTCATTAATGGCAATGGACTTACAAATGAAATTTCGTAATGAATTCAAAGTCGACGTTTCTATTTTAGAGTTAATGAAAGGCAATAGCATTAACAAGCTTTCTGGCGCAATTGTACAAAAACTCACGGAAATAGACGAGTCCGTTGTTCAAGAAACAACTCAACAAGTTAATGAAGATACCAGTGCAGTTGACAGTCTTGTCGATCAAATAAATTTACTGAGTGATTTATCGGAACAAGAATTAGATGCCTTGTTAGCGAAAGAGTTAGCCGCTCAATAAACAAAAATAACACTTAAAGACGATGAATAAATTTACCAACTAAGCGTAATTACACTTAGTTGGTATTATTAATTTTATGGAATGAAATATGAACGCCACTTCAACGGTTAATGCATTAACCAAAGACGAAAAACAAGCGCTACTGAAGAAAATTCTCGAAGCGAGAATGACCAAGGAGCAGCAAACATTTCCTATGTCAAAAGGACAAGAATCACTTTGGTATGTTCATCAAACATCACCAACAACCAGTGCTTATAATATTGCCAGTACGGTGACTATTCATAGTGCGGTTAATTTAACACTGTTAGAAAAAGCCATTAATGATTGCATCGCAAGGCACTCAGCATTAAGTACAAGTTACGCGTTAGAGCACGATAAAAACATTCAACGCATTCAAGAAAATGTTGCAATAAAACTCAATATTACTCAAGTCGCGTCAATGTCAAACAATACGCTGCAGTCTCAAATTGAGCATGATTACCACCAACCTTTCGATCTCAGCCAAGCACCTATTATTCGCGCTCACGCTTATCAAAAATCAGCAACTGAAGTCATTTTTATGTTGGTTGTTCACCATATTGGTTTTGATGCATCATCGTTATGGATTTTAATGGAAGAGTTAGGTGAAGTTTACCAAGCACTGCAACACGATCGTAACCCTAAACTGCCCGAGAAAAGCGGTAGTTATCGCGATTTTACTGCTCAACAAATACAGTTATTGGCGAGTAAACAAGGTGAGAAAAATAAAGCCTATTGGTTAAACAAACTCAGTGGCGAACTTTCGCCATTAACTCTCAATATTGCAAAAGCTCGTCCTGCTGTACAAGCCTATAAAGGAAGCACAGAGTATTTCAATATTTCAAACCAATTAGGCGATGCTATCAATGCATTAGCGAAAAAAACAGGCGTAACCGCTTACACTGTTATGTTAAGTGCCTATTATCTTTTACTGCAGCGACATTCGTCACAAGATGATATATGTATATTGTCACCCACATCAGGACGTAATCAAACTCAGTTTATGCGCACAGTTGGCTATTTTGTTAATCCAATTATTATGCGCACGAATTTAGCAGGCCAACCCACTTTTACCGAACTATTAACCCGAGTCAATGAAACAGTTTTAGAAGGGCTCGAACATCAAGACTATCCTTTTTCATCACTTATTGAAGCATTAAACCCAAGACGAGATGCGAGTTACTCTCCACTTTCTCAAACCTCATTTGTTTTTCAAAAAGCAGTAGGTGGTGGTTTTAGTGACGTATGGCAGCCGGGTACTATAGGGAAAAAAGTCCCTTGGGCTGGGCTTGAAATTGCACAATACCCACTTAATCAGCAAGAAGGTCAATTTGAATTAGAGCTTGAAGTGATTGATAACAACCAAGGATTTTTTGGTATTTTTAAATACAACAACGCTTTATTCAGTGCGCAAAAAATTCAAATGTTGATCGGGCATTTCAAGACTTTACTAACAGGTATTATTGCTGATCCTACACGACCTATTAGTCAATACACTATGATTACACCTGCGGAGATTGAACAAATTGCAAAGTGGAATCAAACCAATGTTAATTACCCTGCTACGCAGAGCTTACATCAACTGATTGAGCAACAAGTTACTAAAACACCTAATAACATCGCCCTCACTTTTGAAAATAAACAACTCACTTACACACAGCTTAACCAACAAGCTAATCAGTTAGCGCATTACCTTATCGAGCAAGAGGTTACTGTGGAAAGCAAAGTCGTTGTTTGTATGAATCGCTCAGTTGAATTGGTGGTGACTTTACTTGCAATAATTAAAGCGGGTGGTGCTTATGTACCTGTTGATCCTAACTACCCAGCAACACGCGTTGCTTTTTTAATTAACGATGCTAATTCGCCACTGTTGTTAACTCAACAAAATTTAATTGAGCAGCTGCCTAAGCTAGACACACAAGTCGTTGCTGTTGATTTACTATCAACGGACAAACAAGCGAACACCAACCCAAATATTGCCATTACCCCTGAAAATTTGGCTTACATGATTTATACCTCAGGCTCGACGGGTAACCCTAAAGGCACGATGAATAGCCACGCGGGTATTTGTAACCGCCTGCAATGGATGCAACAAGCCTATAAACTTACAGCGCAGGATACAGTATTACAAAAAACACCTTTTAGTTTTGATGTCTCAGTGTGGGAGTTTTTCTGGCCATTAATGAGCGGTGCTCGTTTAGTGGTTGCGCGACCAGAGGGACATAAAAATCCTGAATATTTAATCGACTTAATAAACACTGAAAAAGTCACTACTTTGCATTTTGTGCCCTCCATGCTCAGTGTATTTTTAACTAACGAATCAGCAAATACCTGTAAAAGTTTAACCCGTGTTATTTGTAGTGGTGAAGCGTTAAACGCTGATTTACAACAGCGCTTTTTTTCATTATTTGATCTCACACAAAGCGCTAGCCAAAGCACACCTCAATTATACAATTTGTATGGCCCAACCGAAGCAGCAATCGATGTCACCCATTGGCAATGTGATCGTGAATATTCAGCCAATATTGTGCCAATAGGCAAACCTATCGCCAACATTCAAATTCATATTTTAGATGAAAACAAGCAAGCTGTGCCTGTAGGCGTAAATGGTGAACTCCATATTGGCGGTGTTGGAGTTGCACGTGGTTATCATAATCGCGACGAGTTAACCGATGAAAAATTTATTGTTGATACGATATCAGGAAAACCTAACGCTAAACTTTATAAAACGGGTGATTTAGTACGATATTTGCCTGATGGAAATATTGAATACTTACAACGCATAGATAATCAAATTAAGCTTCGAGGCTTTCGCATTGAGTTGGGTGAAGTTGAAGCCTTAATTTGTCAGTGTGCAGGTGTTAAAGCATCCGCCGTACTTAAATGTACCAGTAAAAATGGTGATGATTATTTAGTAGCTTATGTTACTGGATACGACAATACGGATAATGCAATTAGCGAAGCGGATGTGCTAAACCACGCGAAAAAAGTATTACCCGCACACTGTATTCCAAGTGCAGTAGTGGTGCTATCTGAAATGCCACTTACTCCCAACGGTAAAGCAGATTATAAACAACTACCAACACATAGTTTTGATCAACAAGACAAATACGTTACCCCTCCTAGAACGCCGTTAGAGCGTAAGCTTGTTAAGTTATGGCGCGAATTATTAGTCATAAAGAACATCTGCATCACGGACAATTTTTTCTCATTAGGCGGTCATTCATTACTTGCTGTGAAACTCATGGCATCAATAGAAGATGAGTTTAATGAGAAACTGCCATTGTCGAGTCTTATTCAAAGCCCGACCATTGAAAAACTAGCATTGCTTATCGATAAAGGCAGCCAAGACAATTGGAAATCACTCGTTGCCATTCAAGAAAAAGGTAATAAAACACCCCTCTTTTTTATTCCTGGTGGTGGCGGCAATGTGCTTTATTACTACGCGTTAGCCGAACAACTAGGTAATGAACAACCCTTTTATGCCATACAAGCACAGGGCTTAGACGGCTTAACCGCACCATTAACGTCACTGCAATCAATTGCCGCAAGTGCCATTGAAGAAATTAAAGCAGCGCAACCTACTGGCCCTTATATTATTGGCGGACATTGTGTTGGCGGTTTAATTGCTTTTGAAATTTGCCAACAATTGAAAGCTCAAGGTGATGATATTGAAAAACTGATTATTTTAGATGCCCCTGCAGCGCATTTTTTCACACCAAAGGAAGCTACTTTAAGTGATGAGCAGTGGATTAGCGTATTTTTAAGCACTATCGCACACATGCTTAATAAACCGTTGTCGATTGAATTAGCCACTTTAGAGAAAAGTGACCATCAGCAGCAATTAGTGTTATTAAAACAAAAGTTAGCGCAAGTCAGCGTAGTGCCTGAAAACACGCCAACATCACAAATAAACGGTTTACTTTCAGTATTTAAAAGCAATGCCTCGTTATTTTATCCTGAAAATTTAACTCCTCAACCGATACCGATCACTTTAGTTCGCGCTCAAGAAGTTAATTCACATTACGACTACAGCTGTTATGACGATGAAAACTGCGATTTAGCCAGCTCATCACTCGGTTGGAACGCTTATGGTGAAACTGAAACAAAACTCGTGGCAGGTGATCATATCACCATGCTCGCACCCCAAAATGCCGAACAACTGGCACTCGTTATCTCACAAACATTGTCAAAATCTACATTGTCGAAACCTACATTGTCTAACAAAGGAAATGCTTCATGTTAAAAAAGTACGCTAATTATATTACCTATCACCCAGTCAAGGTGTTGATGCTCGCATTTATTATTTTATGTGTAACAGCAGCAGGTATTAGCCAACTGTCATTTAAATCGGATTTACGTATCTATTTTGGCAAAGATAATCCTCAAATTGCCATGTTAGATCATATGGAAAAAACCTATACCAAAACCGACAGTGTATTGTTTGTACTAGCCCCTAAAAATGGCGTTTTTAATAAGAGTGTCCTTACTGTTATTGAAGAGCTCACCGAAAAAGCATGGCTTATTCCTTATTCAAGCCGCGTTGACTCTCTTACTAATTATAAATACAGCTCAGCAATTGGTGACGATATTGCTGTTGATGATTTAGTGATAAACGCCCAACAATTAACAGATAAAGGCATTAAAGAAATTCAAACGATTGCCAGTAATGAACCGTTACTTGTCAACAGTGTAATTTCGCCAAATGGCCAGGTAACTGGTGTGAATGTCACTATTAATATTCCCAAAGGCGAAGAGTTAACCAGTGTACCTAAAGTGGTTAAACACGTTAGAGCGCTAGCTGCTGAAATTCAAGAAAAGAATCCAGACATGGCAATTTACCTTACGGGTGTTGTTATGATGGATAACGCCTTTGCAGAAGCCACAGAGAAAGATTTAAAAGGCTTAGTGCCTGCCATGCTCACTATTGCTTTAGTGATAATGAGCTTAGTTATGCGATCGGCTCTGGCTGGATTTTCTGCCATGCTGTTATTAACTTTCGCCATTTTAGCAGGTATGGGAATTGCTGGCTGGACAGGTGTTTTACTTAACCCTATTAGCGTTAATGCGCCTAATATTATTTTAACGATTGCCATCTGCGACTGTGTACATTTATTAATGGCTTATATGATAGGGCTACGTAAAGGGCTCGCCAAGCAAGAGGCGATGTCAGATGCGCTTGTTAAAACCTTTAACGCCCTACTAATTACTACCGTAACGACCTGTGTTGGTTTTTTAAGCCTTAACTTTAGTGATGCGCCTCCTTTTAGAGATTTAGGTAATATCACTACTTTTGGTGTTGCCATGGCATTTATATTTACCATCACTTTCTTACCTGCTTTTATGATGCTGTTTAAAGTAAAAGTGAATACCGCACAAAGCAATAAGGAAACAAAATTAGAAAAAACCATTAACCAATTAGCTGAAAATATAATCGCAAAACCTAAACAATATTTCGCCTATTCCTTAATTGTTGTCGTCTTGGCTTGTACGGGGATTTTCAACAATGTATTAAACGATGAATTTATCAAATATTTTGATGAAAGCGTGACCTTTAGACAAGACACCGATTTCACTGCTGAAAATTTAACAGGTATATATTATATCGATTATGAAGTCGGAGGAAAAACAGAGCAAGGCATTAATAGCTCTGAATACTTACAGACTTTAGAAGAATTCACCCAATGGTTGCGCCAACAACCTGAAGCATTGCATATCAATAGTATTACCGATATTTATAAACGCTTAAATATGAATATGCATGGTGATGATCCAGCAAAATTTGTGATGCCAGATAATAATGAGTTAGCGGCTCAATACTTATTAATGTATGAAATGTCATTACCTTACGGTTTAGATTTACGTAATCGCATTAATGCCAACAAAGATGCTACCCGTGTTACCGCCACGTTAAAAAACTTATCAAGTAATGAAGTTTTAGCGCTAGAAGATCGCGTACAAGCATGGCTTGAACAACATCAAGACACACTCACTTACAGCGATGGTACGGGATTAACCATTATGTTCGCGCAAATCGGCTTACGTAACATTATTGGAATGATAAACGGCATGGCGATAGCCTTGGTAATAATTTCAATTATGCTCATTGTTATTTTCCGTTCATTTAAATACGGCTTAGTCAGCTTAATTCCTAACATATTGCCTGCTGCCATCGCATTTGGTGTTTGGGGATATTTAGTTGGGCAAGTAGGTTTAGCCTTGTCAGTTATGGCAGCAATGACTTTAGGTATTGTGGTAGATGATACAGTGCATTTTTTAAGTAAATATATTTATGCACGTCGTCAAAAATCGATGAATGCCGATGATGCCATTCGTTATTCATTTGCCAATGTCGGTTCAGCACTATTCACCACGACGCTAGCGTTAACCGCTGGCTTTGCCATTCTTGGTTTTTCAAGTTTCGAAATAAATGCAGGTATGGGTATTTTAACGGCGATGGCCATTAGTTTTGCCTTGATACTCGATATGTTTTTATTGCCCGCCTTATTGTTGTTAATTGATTCACCTCGCCGCGAAACTCAGCATGAAGACACTGCTGTTTTAGTTGAAGAACCAAGGCTTGCGACTCGCTAGTTAAATAATCGATACCAAAGAAATACCATAGAAATACCAAAGAAATACCAAAGGAATAAATATGAAATTTACACGAGCTACATCATTAATAGTCCCACTATTGGCATTAATGCCTACACTTCTACTTTGCAGCATAACGGTTACCGCCAATGCCGCTGAAAACTTTAGCTTATCAGGTTCAGATATTGAGAAAGGACACGCTATTGCTAAAGAAACAGAACGTTTAGACTCTGGTTTTAAAGATTACATTGTAGAAGCTAAAATGTATTTAAAACAGGATGATAAAGTATTAAGTGAACGAGTTTTTAATAGTAAAGTTTTAGAAATTATTGGTGATGGTGATCATTCTGTGAATGTGTTTAAAAGCCCTCGCGATGTTGCTGGCACTGCCATTTTAATTCATTCTCATGGCACCACCCCTGACGATCAATGGTTATACCTGCCTGCAGTTAAACGCGTTAAACGTATTTCTACGCGTAGTAAATCAGGCCCTTTTGTCGGCAGTGAGTTTGCTTATGAAGATATTTCAAGTTGGGTACCTGAAAAATACACTTACCGGTTTTTAGAAAACACACAATTAGACGGTAATAACTGCTTTAAAGTAGAAAATACGCCAGCTTATAGCGACTCTGGCTACAGTAAATTACACGAATGGGTTGACAGCAAAATTTTTCGCCCAAGAAAAATTGACTACTTTGATCGCAAAGGTGATTTATTAAAAACTTTACACTTTCAAGACTACCAACAATATCAAAATACCTTCTGGCGCCCATCAAAAATGGTAATGGTAAATCATCAAAATGGTCGTAGCACTGAAATAGATTGGCATAATTATCAATATGAAACAGGGTTAACTGCTTCCGATATTGCTAAAGCAAAGTTAAGAAGTATTCAGTAATTCAAAAAGCACAAGTTAGTTTTCTATCACATCAAATAAAACTAACTTGTGCGGTTAACACAGAGAAGCAAATAAACGTTCAGCACTTCCTTTCATAAAGCACTTTAATTCAGTGTTTAGAAGAAGTGCCCCAATCAATACATATTTTTAGGTCAACTATCATGAGTTCTCGGCATTCTTCAACTTTCCAGTTACCCCGTTTTAACATCGCTTGTTATTTACTCTTAACATGCACTGCCGTTAATGCCTCATCCACCAATTTTGAAGCGTCAATTTCTGCGCAATATTTTCCGCAAGATAGTGCTTTAGCAACATCTAATTATCATACGAACAGTAACCTTTTATTAGGTGTCGAACATCAAAATACCTTGTTTGACGACGCCATTATCTTAGACATTGATGGTCATGCTACCTATAGCTTAGAAGATGACAACCAAACTCTGATTGATTTTAATGACTTCTCACTGAGTTATTATGATGATTTTTATTCAGTATCCGTTGGCATTCGAACCGAATTTTGGGGAGTAACCGAGTCTTGGCACTTGGTTGATGTACTTAATCAAACCAATGTAGCTGCCAATATTGATGAAGAAAACAAACTAGGCCAACCCATGGCAAAGTTAGCAATATACCAAGAATGGGGAAACCTACAGTTTTATTGGCTGCCTATGTTTCGTGAACGAATTTATCCAAGTGAAAACGCAAGATTACGTAGCCAATTATTTATTGATGATAACTATACACAATATGAGTCGAGCGATAAAAAACATCATCAAGATTTTGCTTTTCGTTATAGTCATACCCTTGACCGAGTAGACTTTGGTATTGGTTACTTCAAAGGCACGGCTCGTACACCGTTATTACAAGCACAACCTAACGATTCTGGCGATTATATTTTAGCGCCCTATTATTGGCAAAATGAGCAAATAAGTTTAGATTTACAAATTACCTTAGAAGCTTTACTACTTAAACTAGAAGTCATTAATAGCCAAAGTAACGCACAAAACACTTACCAAGCAGTCGTTTCTGGCTTTGAATATACTCAAGTAGGTTTATTTTCTAGCGCAATGGACTTAGGTTACATTGCTGAGTACCTTTATGACGAACGCGGTGACTTGGCCACAACCCCCTTTGCAGATGATTTATTTTTAGGACTAAGGCTGGTCGCTAATAATATTTCACAATCGACCTATTTATTAGGTACTTATATTGATCGGGAAACCAAACATTCAGCGTGGCGTTTTGAAATGGAAACACGCATTAAAGATGGCCTGACCTTTACTATTGAAGGTCAGTATTTTTCCAAACAAAACACTGACGAATTACTCTATAACTTCCAAGATGATAGTTACTTAACCATCAGCCTACAGCAGTATTTCTAATCATGTATTCACTTAATAAGTTACTCACCACTGAGAAAAGTAGCACTTCATCAACCGATTTGCTTTTTACGCCACAGCCGAACCCCGATGCTTTTTTTAGGTTAATTTGTTTTTCTTATGCTGGAGGCACCAGTGATATTTACCTGCCTTGGGCTTCACAACTGTCCACTAATGTAGAGTTAGTGGTTTGCCAATTACCAGGAAGATCAAGCCGATTAATGGAAGCGCCTTATTTGTGCATTGAACCGCTCATTGCTGATTTAATCACGGCAATTAAACCTTTAGTGAATAAACCCTTGATATTTTTTGGCCACAGTATGGGCAGTAAAATTGCTTACGAATTATTACTTGCCATGCGAGAACATTATCTGCCTACCCCGTTACATTTTATTGTGTCAGCGTGTGGTGCACCTCAACTTCCAAGGCGTCGACCTGCGATAAATAAACTGCCTGATGCATTATTTATTATTGCATTATCGCGGCTTAATGGCACACCAATTTCTATATTAAAAAATGCAGAAGTTATGCAATTAGTGTTACCCGCACTTAGGGCTGATTTTTCATTAATTGAAAATTACTCGCACCTCAATAAAAAGCCAATCGATACCTCATTAACCTTATTAGGCGGCACAGAAGATACCGTTATCGACCAAGAAGATTTACTTGCTTGGCAAGATTTAATGATTAACACATCGGTAAACACAACAACTATCGAATGGATAGCAGGTGATCACTTCTTTATTAAAAGTAACCCTAAAGCCGTGGTTCATTGCATAAATCAATTATTATTAAACCAACGGAATTAACTTTAAGTTACACCAATGTAAGTTACACAAAAAACCTAGTAATAATTAACCTTGATAAGGATTAACTTTCGTTAAAAGTAGTTATGAGTCTATAGCGTCATTCTGTTAAACTAGCATTGATATTTATAACAATAATAAAGGGATAGCATGAACTCTCAAGGAAGCGCTTCACAAGGTAATACGGTATTTTCTAATCATACGTTTGCTGAAGAGCAACTACCTTCGCTGACACAATTGACTTTCAAACCATTAGCACCTGTTTATCTTAAAATACGTCGATTAATCAGTTTGTTTTCAACAGCCATCGTTTTGATAATTACATTTATTTGTCAAAATCAATCGCTGTTTCCTTTCTTTGAAAGTTCTACGAATTTAATTAATAACATAACACTAGCTTTTGGCTTTCTCGGCTTACTTCATTACAGCTATGTAGTAATGGCTGATAAGAAAAAGCACTATGCGCTTCGTGAGCAAGATATTACTTATCGCTCAGGGCTTATTTTTCAAAAAACGGTTATCCAACCTATTTTACGCATACAACATGTAGAGCTAAAAAGAGGCCCAATAGAGCGAAAAGTAGGTTTGGCATGCTTACAGGTTTTTAGTGCTGGTGGAGCTGCTTATACTTTTGAAATTTCAGGGTTATTGCTAGAAAATGCAGAATCTATGCAAGCATTCATTCTTGATCATAAAGCCATAAATAATTAGCTAAAAGGTAACTTACGCCCATGTTTACGGATAAAAAAGAGCAAGCGCTTTTACCTGATGACGAGAATATCGCTGTAACCGACAACAGCACTTTACAAAATTGGCAACGACTGTCGCCTATTGCACTTCTTTATTTTATTGTGAGTTTTATCAAAGGTTTGTTAAGCAATATTATCGTACTTTTACCGGCAATTTATTTCAGCTCAGATTCTATTATGGCAAACCCCAGCTTGTGGTTGCCTGTGCTAATCGCTTTATTAGGTTTATTGTTGCTTGGTACATTTTTAAGTTTTTATTTTTTTCAGTACCGATTAAATAACGATACTATTGAAATTCGCTCAGGTGTTATTTCCAAGAAACATTTGAATTTGCCTTTTACTCGCATACAAAACGTAAAACTTGAGCAACCGCTTTATTATCGATGGTTTAACTATACCTGTTTAGAATTAGACACCGCAGGCTCTGCTAAACAAGAAGCAAAAGTAGTGGCGTTAAAAACAGATTTTGCTGAGCAGTTAAAAGCTAAAATTTTAGCAACACACCACCAATCCCCCGAAACAAATTTAGAAGATTTATCTGCCAATAACTCACCTTTAACCACAGAAAAAATCTTAAACACTCGATCGATTACCGACCTTGTTATTCATGGTTTGACCAATAATCGTATTTGGATTTTCCTTGGCGGTTTAGCGCCATTTCTTGATGATTTTGGTAAATACATCGTAACCTTATTTCAAGATTTCGGGATTGATATTCAACAACTGTTAACCATAGCAGACAAACCACTTTGGCAAATCACCCTTTACGCTTTAACCCTTACCTTTATTGTTATTTCGGTTATCTCACTATTCTCCGTTGCCGGATCTATTATTACTTTTTATCAATATACTTTAAGTAAAATTGACGATAAATATATTCGCCGCAGCGGCCTTTTTACCAAACATGAAGTCACCATGCGCTTATCCCGCCTGCAAATGGTGGTTCAACAACAAGACTGGTTAGATGTACTGCTTAAACGGATTAATTTGAAATTTGAGCAAATAAACGCTTTTCTTGGCCATAACCAAATGGATGCTCAAAGTAACCGAATTATTGTACCATCGATTAAACCTGATGAATGCGCCAGTTTAATCAAGGACGTTTACCCAGAAAATCAAATGGATACAGTAAATTATCAACAGATCAGTAAACGCTTTTTATTAAAAAATTTAGGCTTTAAATTAACGCCATTATTTTTTATGGTCGTGTGTTTCTTTTTACTCGTTGAAAATATCACACCATTAGCTGGCATCATTCCCTTGTATGTTGTTTCAGCAGGACTAATTTTTATGCGTTGGTATCGTTGGGGATACGCGAGTGACGATAATTTCACCTATATCCGTAAAGGCTTATTAGGCGTTGATTATTATTGTTTTCCCACTTATAAAACACAGCAAGTACAATTTAAACAAAGTTGGTTTTTAAAACGCCACCAACTTTGTTCCGTTAATTTTTTACTTGCAGCAGGAATGCAGTCAATCCCTTATATAAAAGCAAAAGATGGGGTGATGTTAGCAAATGCTGCGCTCTTTCAAGTAGAAAGTACTAAGAAATCTTGGATGTAGTTCAGATTTACTACATGAAAGGTAAATACCTCTAGTTAGAGGTATTTCGTTAAATCAGTCTTTTTTAATCCCGAGTAAATCTCGAATTGATTGAGTAATTTCTTCAATACGCTCAACATCGGTAGGGGCAATAAAAATCGTGTCATCGCCAGCAAGAGTACCTAGAATGCCAACAGGCTCTCCTAAACTATCAAGCATACGAGAAATTAATGGCGCGCCGCCAATACCTGTTTTAAGGATAATTTGCATACCATTATGCTTTACCCCTAAAACGACTGACTCTATAGCTTGCTTTGATTTAGGAATAGCGAGTTCGTCAGGTAAAATATAAACAATTTGGCTATTGGTGTTTCGAGTTTTTACCGCACCTAGTTTAGACAATAATCGAGATATTTTCGCTTGAGACATATTTTCAAAGCCATGCTCAGCAAGCGCCGCAGCTAACTCACCTTGTGAACCATAACATTGCTCTTTTAATAATTTTTTAAAAGCTTGAATCAAGTTAGATTCTTGTTGTTTTTTACCTGTCGTCATATTTTACTCAAAGGGGATTTACATTAATAATAAGCGCTTAAATCGAGCTATAGTTTAATCTAAAGCTACATCAACTTCCATTTTTACCACATCGATTTATCATTGACATAAGTTGATACATCTAAAAATGAACAAATTTAATTTTTTAATATCAAACTGACAACTTAACATTACTTCTAATAATATAAAGTAGTGTTTATTCCGTTAAATATATGGTCGAGTTAAAGGATTACCCATGAATAAAAAATTAAAATCATTTTGGAAAAACAATAAATCATTCTTTTTGTTTATCAGCTTAATGTTAGTATTTCGCAGTGCTGTCGCCGACTGGAATGAAGTTCCCACAGGCTCAATGAAACCAACTATTGTCGAAGGCGATAGGATTTTTGTTAACAAAATGGCCTACGATTTACGCGTCCCCTTTACTCATATTTCATTAATGAAAATAGCCGACCCTCAACGCAGTGATATTATTATTTTTGACTCTGTCGCCGCTGATAAAAAGTTAGTGAAACGCGTTATAGGTATTCCGGGCGATGTAATTTCCATGAAAGATAATGTGCTATCTATTAATGGTGAAAAACTTTCTTATCTGCCATTATCATCTTCAAACACTATAACCTCGCACACAGAAAACTTACTCGGTAACAAGCATCGTATTAATACAAAAAGGTTGGGCTCCAAGTTAGCTAATTTTTCCGCAGTAAAAGTGCCCAACGATAAATATTTAGTGCTTGGCGATAACCGAGACAACAGTGCAGATTCAAGAGTGATAGGTTTTGTGCCAAGAACTGAAATTGTCGGCAAGGCAAAAAATGTTATCGTGTCATTGAATTACGATAACTATTATTTACCCAGAAATGAGCGATTTTTACAGGAGTTATAAAACTCACGGTTCAAAACGGCGCTATTTAGCCAAGCTATTAAGTCAAACTGTGGCTAATAATCTAATTTATTAGCCTTTTTTATTTTAGAAACCGTATAAACAAAAGAATACAAAGCTTCATTAAAACTTGAATTCGTACGGTGAGTGCCTATAAAACAATTATTTAACTTCCTTTTATAACAATTTTAATCATAATATTCGATAGTGAGGTATAGATGAATAATGAACGTATCGACTTTCGCAACACTGGAACTACCGACTTAACCTCAGACTTAACCTCATAAGATATCAGCAGTTAGCCAAAAGCGGAAGTTAGCTTTTGAGTTAAAAACGGCAGTTCAGGGATCCTAAAGTTGTAGTTTTTATATAAAAACTCACATTCATTCACAATTAAGATTGTGCCGAAAATTGTTGCACGAAATTAGAACTCAATCTCAAGAGCGGACATTGAATCATGTAAGTTTCAAATAAACATAGGGCATTAACTCTAACTCGCTAACGCCCCCAAAGCGAGATAAACACTAAAGCTAAAATAGCAGAGGAATATGACTTAATATCAATACCTCCTTCCGATGCTTAAATTTCACTCATGTAGAATTCAATTAACCCCTGAGTTGAACTGTCATGTTCGGTATTGATGTTTTGTGTTATTAGCTCTTGTTGAATTTTGTTCGCTAAACCTTTGCCTAGTTCAACCCCCCATTGATCAAAAGAGCATATTTGTAGGATGATGCCTTGAACAAAAATTTTATGTTCATATAAGGCAATTAAACTGCCTATGGTTTTTGGAGAAATTTGTTTCATTAAAATGGTATTTGTTGGCCTATTACCTTTATGCACTTTATGTGGTGCAACCTTCTCAATATACTCAGGTGTTCGTCCCTTAGCTTTTAAGTCAGCTCTAACTTGCTCTTCATTAACCCCTTGCATTAAGGCTTGTGTTTGTGCAAAAAAGTTAGCCATTAAGGTTTCATGATGTCCTTTTACAGGTGTTACACTTTTAATTGAACCGATAAAATCAGCTGGCACAATATTATTACTTTGATGTAGGTACTGATAGAATGCATGTTGACCATTAATACCTAACTCTCCCCAAATAGAGGGAACCGTCGCATACGAAATTTCTTCACCATTCCAACTAACTGACTTACCGTTACTTTCCATTTCGGCTTGTTGCAAATAAGCTGATAGCATATGAAGAGATTGATCATAAGGCAATATTGCTTGAGATTGAGCACCTAAAAAGGTGCAATTCCACACACTGAGCAACGCTAAAATAACGGGTGCATTTTTTTCGAGAGGGGTCTGTTTAAAGTGACAATCTATTTCAAAAGCGCCATCGAGTAAGTCAATGAATTTATCAAAACCTAAGTCTAGTGCAATAGGTAAACCAATGGCTGACCACAATGAAAATCGTCCGCCAACCCAATCCCACATATCAAAGATATTTTCATTTGCTATGCCAAACTCAATGGCATTTTTTTTATTAGAAGACACCGCAACAAAGTGTTTGCTAATGGCTGCCTCATTAAACGAAGAAGAAACCAACCATTTCATTGCAGTATGGGCATTAGTCATAGTTTCCGTGGTGGTGAATGTTTTACTCGAAATAATAAATAAGACACTTTCAGGATTTAATGGTCTTAATACATCAGCAATCTGAGTACCATCAACATTAGACACATAGTGTACAGTGACACTATTATCACTGTATTGCTTTAAAGCTTCAGTCACCATTTGAGGGCCTAGGTTTGAACCACCAACACCAATATTAACAATATCGGTAATGCGTTTACCGCTATAACCTAGCCATTTACCCTGTCTAACTTTATCGGTAAATATTTGCATTTGCTTTAGTGCGCCTTGCACACCCTCTTTTATATTTTTTTCCGCGACGACAAAAGGCGTTTTACTTCGATCTCTAAGCAGAGTATGTAAGACAGCTCTATCTTCGGTTTTATTGATGCTGTTGCCGGCAAACATCTTGTCGCGCCACGATTCAACCTGACATTCATTAGCTAACTTAAATAATAACGACAGCGTTTGTTCTGTAACTAAGTTCTTAGAATAATCGAGCAACAAACTAGGTAATCGAATTGAAAAATCATTAAAACGTTGAGCATTTTCTTCAAATAAGTCATTCATGTGCATATTTTTAATTAATTGACTATGTTTAATCAATTGCTGCCAACTTGGTAGCGTTTCTCTAGAAGTCACGGTTATCCCTTAAAGTACGTTATATATATTGGGTTAATTTCAGTATTGCTAATTTTCTATAGCTATATCAGGTCATTAATTTCTGATGCTATTAATAACTTTATTTGCTTCCATTGCGAATCGTACCAAATACCGTCATGAGGCAGCATGGAAAAATGATCGGCTTCAGGCATAATAATCTCTCTCACTTTAGCTTTTGCATTGCGACAAAAATCCTTCGCCTGGGAAACTTTAACGCAAGTATCTTTCTCTCCATGAACAACCGTTAAATGAATATCAGGGCTATTTAAAGAACTCGGGTTACACGCCTCATATCGTGCGAAGTGTATTTTAGGTGTCCCTCCTATTAATCGGACAACTTGTTCAGGTTGATCAACATCTTCATCAGCTAAAAGATTTAAAATTCCTGCAATAGAGATGACACTTTTTATAGGTAATGGATGTTGAATGTGTAGCTCGCTATTGAGAGGAATATAACTTCTTGATGCAACCCAAGTAGCTAAATGCCCACCAGCTGAGTGACCTATGATTAAAATACGATTAAGGTCTAAGCCTTCTTTATCTTGAATGATTTGTAGATGATCTATCCCCTTTGAGACATCTTTGAAAATTGCAGGCCAAGGTGCTTTATTATTCTCACCTTCAGTATTCATTCGCCTATATTCCAAATTCCAAATAGCGATATTAAATGATTGTAGATAATCCACAATAGCAGAGGTCGCATAGGTATCTAAGCTATGGTTATCTTTCCAGTAACCGCCGTGGATAACTACAACAACTGGAAGTTTATTTTGAGAATTTCCCAGTTGTTCTGACTTATAAAGATGAGCAAACTGCTGATCGTGCACTCCGTAATAAACAATTTTTCGAACATGATCCTTCATAGATTACTCACTAGTAAATAATAACCACTGAATTAATGGTATAACAGGTACACCACACATTCAATGATTATTATTTACTTAGAGATCATAAGTTCATGGCTGATTTTCAAACAACTGAATAATTTCGTATACATTTTCAACTTTATTGGTATAATAGCAAGATAGGTTGATATATCATTAACTACCGTCTTAGGGAGCTACACATGCCAATTACCATTAAACGTCCTGTTGAACGAAAGAAACTATCTGAAACTGTAGAAGAAGAGTTGGAACTAATGATACGCCAAGGCGAAATTGCTGAAGGTGACACCCTTCCCTCAGAACGGGAGTTAATGACTGCGTTCGGTGTTGGTAGACCTTCTATCCGTGATGCTTTATCTGCACTTGCTCGTAAAGGCTTAGTAAAGATAAGTAGTGGTGAAAGAACACGAGTTGCTAGACCTTCTCCTGATACTATTATTTCTGAACTTTCAGGCATGTCTAAAGATTTTTTATCACAACCTAATGGTTTACAGTATTTTGATCAACTTAGAAACTTCTTTGAATCTAGTTTAGTACGTCATGCGGCTGAGTTTGCCACTGAAGAACAAATAGGTGAATTAGAAAAAGCGCTTGAGTTAAATGGCAAAGCTATTAATAGTGATAGCCAGTTTAAAAAGACCGATATCTACTTCCATCGTGTTATTGCTTCGATTCCTGGTAACCCTATATTTTTAGCGATTCATCAAGCACTTGTTGATTGGGTTATAGATGCAAGACCAGCAAAAGTTAATGTTAAAGAGCTTAATACCAAAAGCCATCAAGGCCATGTAGAGATTTTAGAATGCATTAAAAATCGCGACGTAGAAGGTGCTGATAAGAAACTGACTCAACATATAGAGTATGTATTCGACAACTATTACGCTGAATAATCTTTATTTAGTTTTCAGGCTTATTAAAGCTACCATTAGGCGGCTTTTTTTCTGCTTATAATCACGCTCCTGCCATTATATTTAGAAACCTTCGAGTGAAGAGGATATTTTTATAGCATTACCTTAGCACTAATGGTATAACAGGTATACAGCACAAAACAATACCACTTGAGTCCTTATGTTTACCAATATGTTAAAATCTGCAATTGCTTCATTACTTCTGGTGCCCTTAATTGCCAACAGCAATGCGTTGATAAAATGGCAGGAATTAAAGTATTTCTCCTCCGAACCACTAGATATTGGTCACGGAGCTTTTATTGGTAAGCAAAATGAAAATGTAATCATTTCATCGGGAATTATTAGTGAAGATATTATAATAAAACCTCCTTTTATTGCCGAAAAATTGGCGCCTTATAACCAATCAAATGACGTAATAATAACAAATGGTGATAGTGTATATTCCACTCATTTATCAGCTGAACTAGGTAACCGAGCTTATGCAGCTTCTGCTAGCTTTAAAGAGGCAACAATTGTTATTGGTGGTATTGCTAATACTCAAGGGTCAAACTTAGTAAACCTTATAAGTTGGCAAACTTCATCAAAAGAATTGCACAGTTACCCATTACCAAACTTGCCTAAAGCGGCTAAATCACCTTCAGCTGTAATTATTGACAATACCCTTTATGTTTTAACGGGATCAGATGCGGATAATCATTTCTATTCGATCGACTTAACGACTTTGGTTAATTCAAAAGAAAACTTAGCTTTTAATAAAAGTGATACCGCTTACTTTACGGCTAATAACATCTGGAAGACTCTTCCCGCTTTGCCTTTGGCTAGTAGTAATAAACCTTATCAAAATGCAATACAGTTAGCGGTACAAAATGATGGTAATGGTAAGAAGATTTTTGCTCTGGGGGGATATCAACTTTCTCAATATGATATGGCAACTCAAGGTGAAGCATCTGCTCTCAAAGGTCATTGGAAATTTGATCCATCAGCGGATAGCTCTAAAAAAGATTGGCAATATTTGGGCGATATATCTATTGAGAATAAAACACTTAACGCAAAAATAAACGCATTAAGTTCATTAGGGCAATCCCATATATTAGCATTTTCCGATCAAGGTGAAACCTTATCATTTAACGCCATTACCAATAGTTGGACAAAATATTCAACTATTGGTAATTCACTTAATAGTAAGAGTACTGAAAGTTCCCCTATAAACTCAGAACCATTTATTAGTGAAAGTGTTACCACTACTAGCAGTGAAATATTTTCATTAAATCGTATTAGTGATAATCAAGATACACTCAAAATTTGGCAGTTATCACTTAAACAACCTACAAAAGACTTTGGTTGGGTGAATATGACTGTTCTTGTGGTCTATTTATTGGGTGTGGTACTGGTTGGTCTGTTCTTTATGTTTAAAAATAAAAATACCGATGACTATTTTCGTGGTGGCCAATCAATTCCTTGGTGGGCTGCGGCCTGCTCTATTTATGCGACCATGTTAAGTTCATTAACTTATGTCGCATTACCTGCCATTGTCTATCAAACAAACTGGGTTTACTTAATCGGTATATGGATGATAGTTGCTATTGCACCAATCGCAGTATACGTGGCTATGCCATTCTTTAGACAAATCAATGCAACAAGCGCTTATGAGTATCTATCAAAGCGATTTAATATGGCCGTGAGGTTATTTGCTAGTGGTTTATTTACATTATTTCATATAGGTCGTATGGGAATTGTTATGGCATTAACTGCCCTTGCTTTATCTGCGGTCACGCCATTATCAGCCAGTGAATGTGTACTGATTATGGGTGTATTATGTTTGATTTATTGTACCATGGGTGGCATTGAAGCCGTTATTTGGACGGATACTCTGCAAACGATTGTATTGCTGATTGGCGCGGTTGTTTGTTTTGTTACTATAATTGCCGGCTTAGAAGGGGGATTAACCGATTTTATTAGTATCGGTTTGCTCGATGATAAATTCACTATGGTTAATGCAGACTTTAGTTTAAACAGCATTACGACTTTAACTATTTGGGTTATTATTATCGGTGGTCTAGGGCAAAACCTATCTAGTTATACTGCCGATCAAGCTGTTGTACAACGCTATATGGTCACTAAAGATCCTAAAGCTGCTGCTAAATCCATTTGGGCCACATCCCTTTTGGCTGCCCCTGCCGCCTTACTGTTTTTTTGTATTGGCACCGGGCTTTATGTTTTTTATCAATTACACCCAGAAAAATTAGATCCGACCATTCAAATAGATCAAATATTCCCTACCTTTATTGCTACTGAATTACCCGTAGGTCTTGCTGGTCTTATCGTTGCGGGTATTTTTGCCGCCGCTCAATCTACAGTATCAACCAGTATGAATTCAAGTGCCACGACCTTAGTAACAGACTTCATCAAACCATTTGACCTAGTTAAAACAGAAAAAGGTTATATGAATTCAGCACGATGGCTAACTTTTATCATGGGCGTGCTAGGTACTTTAGCGGGTTTGATATTTATCGACCCTGAAATACGCTCATTAATGAATGCTTATTTTAAAGTGATAGGTATGTTCATGGGCGCACTTGGTGGCTTGTTTGTACTTGGTGCGCTAACTAAGAAAGGTAATTCTACCGGCGCTATGATTGGTATTCTTAGTGGTGTAGCCACTATGATCTCTGCATGGCAATTGGGTTGGGCGAACGGTTATTTATACGCCACTATAGGTATAGTTTCTTGCTTAGTAGTTGGCTATATTGCCAGTTTATTAACCCAGACAACTAAAACAACTGAAAAAGATTTAACCGGGTTAACGTTATATACCATGAACGCTAACACAACAAAAGCATCATAAATTAACGTCTTTAGTATTTACCTTTTAGGAAACTTGTATGTCTGTCGTAAATAAAGCATTAGAAACACAGTTGTTATCATCACTTAGGCAATCACTTATTGCCTCTTGCCAACCTGTGGATAAAGGTCCAATGGACAAAATTGAACATGTGGTTGCTATAGCATTAGCCGCTGTTAATGGCGGCGCAAAAGGCCTAAGAATAGAAGGTGTTGCCAATGTTGCAGCTGTATCACATGCAACCTCGACCCCCATAATCGCTATTGTTAAGAGAGACCTTGATGATAGCCCTATACGAATCACTCCCTTTATCGATGATGTGAATGCCCTTGCTCAAGCAGGTGCTAGCATTATTGCCTTTGATGGCACCGACCGAAAACGTCCTACTGCCATGTTAGATTTACTAACAGCAATACACACCGCAGGTTGTGTCGCCATGGCAGATTGTGCTGATTATGAAACAGGCTTAATGTTAGCTAATAATGGTTGCACCTTTATCGGTAGTACGATGTCTGGTTATACCGATTTAAATAATATCCCCAATGAACCAGACTATCAGCTTGTTAGCCGCTGGGTCGCACAAGGCTTAAATGTTATTGCTGAAGGTCGATACAACTCCCCTGAACGTGCTGCTAAGGCTATTGAACTCGGCGCTTTTTCAGTAACTGTTGGCTCAGCCATTACCCGTGTTGAGCATATCACTCAGTGGTTTGTTGGTAGTATCGATAACGCTAAAAGGTAAGTACTTAAATGATTATTGCAATTGATGTTGGCGGCACTAAAATCTCTGCCGCGCTAATAAGCCATGGTGAGATAATAGCACAAAAAAAAATTGCCTCTGTGATTCACACTGATTTAAGCATTTTAAGCCAAACCTTGGTTACCTTATGTCAAGGTTGGACTGAGCAAGCGACAAAAATTGCTATTGCTTGCACAGGTCAAATTGGTGGCGAATACATTAACTTTCTTTCGGCTAAACAAAAGCTACCACTTAAAGCACAGCTTGAAACTGCGCTGAACTTACCCGTTATCATTATCAATGATGCAGCCGCCGCCGCATGGGCAGAGTTTAACTATGAAAAATCAACGGCAATGGAAAGCAACCTTACCCATAAAGATCAAACTTTAGTATACATTACTGTGTCAACAGGTATTGGCGGCGGCATAATTCAAAATGGTCAATTAGTCACATCTACCGACGGTTTTTGTGCTCATTTAGGTCATGTTTCAGTACAACACGCCAGTAATAAAATCATTAAATGTCATTGCGGCCGTATTAACTGCGCTGAAGCAATAGCTTCTGGTACTGCTATTGCTCAGCAAGCATCAATTGTTTTAAATAAAGAAGTTAGTGCTAAAGAAGTCTTTGAAGAACACTTAAGGGTACCTGAAATAGCACAGCTTGTTGAAGATGCGAGTAGTGCTATTTGTAACTTAATCGCCTCGATAAAAGCAGTCACAGGCAGTCAAACTATCGTTTTAGGCGGCAGTGTCGGCTCAGCAGCGATCTTTCATCAACAAGTTATAGCCAAAGTAGAAAACTTACCCGCTATTTATCAAGTAAATATTAAACGTCCGCAAATGGGGGCCAACGCCGATTTAATTGGCGCTATGTTATATGCAAACATAAATTAATCTTATCATTTCTCATATAAAATAAGCTGCAACTGTGGCTTTAAAACAAGGTCATTCATGCAAGTTATCATCTTAGAAAATCCAGAAGAAGTCGCTCAACACACCAGTCAGTGGGTAATTGAACTTATTTCCAAAAAGGTTAAACCAGTATTAGGTCTAGCCACAGGCAGCACCCCTATTAATCTTTACCAGAAGCTAGTCAAAAGTCATCAAGAAGAACAAGTTGATTTTAGTCATGTAACAAGTTTTAACCTTGATGAGTATCATAATATTGATACAGATAATGAACAAAGTTATCGTCGATTTATGAAAGAAAACCTTTTCGACAAAATAAATATTGATCAAAAAAACACGCATCTCCCCACTTGTAATCAAAATGAAAATCCACGATTACAAGGTCTTGCCTACGAAGAAAAAATTAAGCAATCGGGCGGTATTGATCTACAAATACTTGGGATCGGCGCTAACGGACATATTGGATTTAATGAACCTGCTTCAAGCTTGTCTTCTCGAACAAGGCTAAAAACCTTAACCAAGCAAACATTGCATGATAACAGCAGATTATTTAAAGCAGGTGAATACCAACCAACAATGGCAATGACCATGGGAATATCAACAATATTAGATGCGCAATATGTTTTACTCATGGCAACAGGCAAGAGTAAAGCTAAAGCGGTTAACGAAATGATAACGGGTTCAGTATCAGCTCAATGCCCTGCGTCTGCGCTACAACTACATGAGCATGCCATCGTTGTGTTAGATAAAGCGGCAGCAAGTGAACTTTCTAACCAAGAATATTTCACCTGGGCAAATGAAGAGCACCAAAAGATAAACAAAGCTTACGGCTTTTTTATGTAGGACATTATTTAAAGTCCAAGATGCATTTAACGTTTACCCCTATCACTCATTGTACTAATAAGCCTTAGTATAAATAGTGACCGATAATTAAAATATAAGGAGCTGTAACACTTTGTTTATACAATAATCACTCGTACTAACGACTGAAATATTCAGCATTTAATCTTTTAGCCTGCTTAGTGATCCGACCAACTGTATTGTCCTCACTTTGCTAAAAATCAAGCAATTAAGAACAACCATATGAAATCATTTATGTTTAACTCGTTAAAAAACTACCTTTGGGTATTTACTTTCCTTAGTATCACAAGCTGTGGTGGTGCGAACGAAGAAGAACAGAATAAAGCGCCTGCATTTTCTTTGAATAACGCACCTGTTATTTCAGGTACTCCACCACAAGCAACAGTTAATTCCACCTTTAACTTTATACCAAGCTTAACCGATAGAGATGGTGATGAAATAACCTTAAGTGCAAATAATTTACCTACATGGCTAACACTAACGTCGACCAGTATTAGTGGTACTCCTGCTACTACAGATGTCGGTGAGCATATAATTACCTTACTCGCTTCAG